>CAZJIN010000168.1:0-6136 GCA_964545955.1 uncultured Sediminispirochaeta sp. | reverse complement strand
CGCTCCGCCTCACCGGATGCCCCCCGAAGTGAGATGTGGTGAACTCCTGCCAATCATTCATTATAGGATTTTCGAAATTGGCACCATATTTTTTTCTAAACACCAGGTTGTTTTCAAGGAGTTTTGCCGGATCGGCAACCTCAACACTTCCCGTTCCCCAGACGCTGATCGCCTTGAGTTTTTTTGACCCCCAAACAGCACCAAAGCCACCTTGCCCGAAGGCAGGCCCCGCGCCATGCTGTATTGTAGCTATTCTACTTAAATTCTCTCCCGCCGGTCCTATAGCGAGGACACATGGTCTTTGTTCCACATTTGTTCTGCTGTTTTTTGGTTTCCAGGTTTGTCTAATTTTCTCCGATACTTTGCTAAAAATAACATGTTGGGTTTCAAAGGTATCGAGACCCCACAATCCTGTTGCATCCCTCAATTCTACACTACCGTTAATAATTTCGATCCAGGTGGGTTTTTCCGATTCCCCCTCTATCACAATGCCATCGTAGCCGGCAAATATCAGCATTGAAGGAAAATGTCCTCCCATACTGCTCCTGCCAAACCATTCTTGTGGATAGCTCTGGGATTGTATACCCACCATTTCTACTCTCGCTGCTCCGGGAACCAAAGTACCGGCGAAAAGACCGGACATAAGCACAAGGGTGTTATCAGGTTCGAAGGCACCAATATTTCTTTCGAGTTTCTCCTTCATCAGGTCAAAGAACACAGCAGTTGCTATTCCATGCCCCCCTACCCACCCTTCATATTCGGCGGTATCCAAGGTTGTAGTTGTTTTATCTGTCAGGTTGACTCTGAGAATTTTCCCATTATATCCAAACATTATTTTCTCCTAATCCGTCGGGAGTCCAAATTTTGCCCATCCCTCGCCCCGAAGGTTAGCTTCATACCCTTTCTCTCCGGGTAAGTAAGGGGGCTTCGAACTGAAAACGATCGCCTGAACCGGACACACTTCCACACATATCTGTTTCCCTTCATTTTTCCAATAGGGTGTATCCTTACACAAATCGCATTTGAAGGATTTTTTTTTCTCTTTCTCAAAGGAAATTCTCGTAGGTTGAAATGGGCACGCGGCAATGCATTTTCGACAGCCAATACACTTCTCCGGATCTATTCTTCGCACATTCAAGTACTCACGATCCACGTGTAAAGCCCCCGTTGGGCAGACTACCACACACTGAGGATAGGCACATTGCTTGCACACCGACATTTCAATATCATTTGGAAAGTGGCCCAGGGGATCATTTTTAATCTGTATTCTGGAAAATGCGATTGTAGATATCCCCTCATGGGCCATGGAACACGCAATCATACAGCTCCCACACCCCGTACATTTCTTTGGATCAACCAGGAGATACCCCTTGGATTCGGGAATGATCTGTTCGATGGAATAAGACGCTTTCTCCTGCTTTTTGTGCTCCTTCGCCATAGGACCTCCCTTAAGTAACGGACAGATACCGTTTCACCGTGTTCTCCACAAAAATTTTACCTTACCGTTCCTAAATAGGCCTTCTCTATTTCCGGGTCGTTCTTTATTTCGTCTGCAGTACCTTCAAAAGCCACTTTTCCGGATTGGAGGACATAGCTTCTATCGGAGACTGAAATGGCCAAACTCGCCATTTGGTCAACCAAAAGAATGGTGATCCCCTCGTCGCGCAGATCCGCCAGCACCGAATAGAGTGTGTCCACTATGGTAGGTGCAAGACCGAGAGATGGTTCATCAAGAAGCAGAATCTTAGGTTTGGCTATGAGTCCCCTCGCAATAGCCAACATCTGTTGTTCACCACCCGAGAGTAGTCCTGCTCTATGGTATTGCCTTTCTCGGAGAGCCGGAAAACGTGCCAGCATCTCTTCGATTTCTTTATGGACATCAAAGTCCTTTCTTGTATAGGCACCCAATTGAATATTATCCCGAACCGTAAGCTCAGGAAATACCTGTCTCCCCTCCGGCACGAGAAACAAGCCTTGCCCGGCTATACGATGGGCTTCATAGGCGGTTATCTCCGAACCGAGAAGCAGCACGCTTCCCGTTATAGGTCGGTGTAAACCGCTAATAGCCCGCATCAAAGTTGTTTTTCCCGCTCCATTTGCCCCAAGAATTGCGACAAACTCTCCATTGGCAACATTGAGATCAATGTCGTGCAAAACCTCTACTTTTCCGTATGAAGCGTGAAGGCGCTCAACCGAAAGAAGCTTCTCCTGATTACTATTCCATGGCACCTTTCGAGGGCGACCTACAATACCATGCTCACCGAGGTATGCTTTTAGAACCGCAGGATCATTTCTAATTTCAACCGGTTCCCCCGTAGCGATACATGCTCCGGCATCTAGAACGATAATGTGATCGGATATATTCATAACCAAATCCATCTCATGCTCGACAAGTACGACAGCCACCCCCGCTTCTGTTATCTGCTTGATCAGTGCGCTGATTTTGACAATATCGTTTCCATCCAAACCTGCCGCCGGTTCGTCAAGCAGCAACACCTGAGGTTCCATGGCAAGAGCCCGGGCGATTTCTACAAGTCGTTTGTCAACATGTGGAAGATTCCCGGCACGCTCATAGATTGGACCATTGTATCCTACAAAGGAGAGAAGAGCCTCCGCAGTGATCCTTAACTCCTGATCCCGTTCTTTTTTAATAAGAGATTTCAACACCGAACCTAACCTGCCCCGCTGCAAAGCAATGAGTAAGTTTTCGATTACCGACATGTCATTGAACAACTCCGTAGTCTGATATGTCCTGGCAATACCTTCTCGAGCAATAAGATGGGGCAAAAACTTAGTTAGCTCCATTTCACAAAACTGTACTGACCCTGAATCGGGTTTGTAAAATCCACACATAAGATTCAATACCGTCGTTTTTCCGGCTCCATTGGGACCGATAATAGTCGTCACTTCGCCCGGCTTTACTCCCAAACTGACATTGTTTACGGCACGCACTCCTCCGAAGGAAATACAGAGCTCATCAATAGTAAACTCTTTTCTCTTTGCCCCTTTGCTGAGATAGTTCAGAATATCCCCGCCATCCCCTTGCGGGCCACGACGGTCCGAGCGGTAAAAGTATTTTATAGCGGCGCCGACAATACCTCCCGGAGCCAACCACATAACGATAAGCAGTACAACACCAAAGAACAAAAGCCTGTATTCCGATAAAAATGAGAGGAATTCAGGTATCAGTACGACTACGGCAGCACCGATCAAAGGACCGAAAACCCGTCCGGAACCACCGATTATCACTACCAACAAAAATTGGAGCGAAAGAAAGAAGGGAAAAGAATCAGGACTCACGAAACCTGTCAACGGAGTAAAGAGAGCCCCGGCAAGGCCTGTAATGACCGCGGAAAGAGTGAAAGCGGTAGTGTGGACGGCTACCACACTGAGACCTACCGATTCCGCAGCGACCTCGGAATCTCTTACCGATTTGAGGGCTAATCCCCAGCGACTTCCCGAGAATCTATAGTAGAGAAACATGAGCATAGCCGTAACGACTATTATCAAAATTGCCACATCCCGCTCATTGAGCATGTAACCAAAAATTGATGGACCCGGAATGTTCATCATTCCGTTAGACCCTCCGGTCAAACTACGCCATTCTATTGCACCGTGGGAAACAACAAAACTGAACGCAATAGTAACAATGGCAAGATATGGTCCCCTCACACGAAGGGCAGGCAGGGCCAACAATGCCCCTACGACACCCGCCATTATACCGGCGGCGGGAAAGGCAAACCAAAAACTCAATCCATGGGTTTTCATGAGAATCGCACAGGCATAGGCACCTATTGCATAAAAACCCGCATGGCCGAGAGAAACCTGCCCACCAAGGCCAAACAGTACATTAAGCCCCACACCTACAATAGCAAAGAGACCGACGGTGGAAAGAATATACACTTCATATCCGTTCCCAAAAAAACTGTAGGCAATAGCAAAGACAAAGATCCCGAGAAGGGCAGAATATTTGAGATATTTCATACCTTTTTCACCTCTGCACGACCAAACAAACCATTCGGCTTTATGGCGAGAACGATAATCACCAAGGTAAAGGTGACAATATGCGTGTAGGGTGACCCGAACACGGCGGTCACGAGTGCCTCGATAAGGCCGTAGATAATACCGGCAACCATCACTCCCCATGCGCTTTGAATACCACCGAGGATAGCGACGGCAAAGGCCTTAATCCCGAATACCGTACCCATCTCCGAAGAAACATTGATCAATGGTGCAATCAGTATGCCGGCAATACCGGCGAATACCGTGGATGTTATATAAGAGCCTATGATAATTTTTCGCACATTGATCCCCAAAGATCGGGAGTAATCCGGATTCTGTACTACTGCTCGCATCGCCTTCCCCTGTTTCACAAATCTCGTGAAAAAATGTAGAGCCAAACCAACAAGCAGTCCGATTACCGGAATAACTATCTGAAGGGGAATAATGATGAGATCACCAATTACAGCAGAAATATCGGGTAATAAAGATGGCAACATTCGAGGCTCTTTGCCATAAGTAAAGAGGACGACGTTTTCTAAAACAATCCCCAAAGACAGGGTGGCAAGCAGCCAGGCCAGGGAACCATTTTTAGAAAAGGGACGCACCGCAATTCTTTCTACGACAATTCCCCAGATCCCGCAACCTACAAGTGCCATCACTACACTTAGCGATAAGTTCCATCCCCATGTCACTGCGAAGGAATAACACAATACCGCACCGAGCATCATCGCTGAACCCTGTGCAAAATTCACCGTTTTGGATACCGAGTAGGTAACGTTATAACCGAGAGCAAGAAGGCCATACATACTCCCGACCCCTAAGCCGGTAATGATTGCTGATACAATTAGCATTTTTCACCCTTTCCTTTATGCATTCCGTTCAACCGATTGATCTTTTATTTATCCAATTAAACTAAAACAAATCAGTGAAAGAGACCGGAATATCCGTTTGTGTGAAAGGAAAGGAACCACGGATATTCCAGCCTGGTTTATACAAGAAACAAAACCACGTACGCTCCAGTACTAATCGACGGGAACGATTTCATCACCCTCAAACCGAACCATTACATAATCCTGGTAGTTCAAGGCATCGTGGTTCTCCTTAGTAAATGGAGGATCATAGTTTTTAATAAGCCCCTGGTAAGATCCCAGATTTTCCAGAGCTTTTCTTATCTCATCACCATCCGTGCTGCCGGCTTTTTCAATAGCCCGCGCCAGCAGATGCATCGCATCGTAGGCATCTGCATACCCGACCGGTGGAATAATGTCTTTAGGACCATTGATATCGGAATACTTTGCCTTCAGAGCGGCAGTAAATTTGGTTCCGATTTCATTTTGCGGTCCAAAAAAACTGTAGGTTTGAACGAAGACTACTTTTTGTGCCATTTCTCCCGCCAATTCGGGAAACCGGCCACCTGATATTCCCCAGTGAGAGACAACCGGTACATCCCAGTTCATACGGCCGAGAGATTTCATGACTGAGGCACCGGGCAAGGCGTTGGCAACCAAAATCAGTGTGTCGGCTCCGTTATTTTTCAAACGCATAAGTTGGGGAACCACATCTACGTCTCTATTCTCAAGCTTCTCGATTCCTGCAAGTTCAATTCCTGCCTCTTCAATGGCGATTTCAAGCCCCTGCTCATTAGATTCTCCCCAGGGATTGTTTATGAGCATGAGTCCCGGCTTTTTCGCTCCATAGTTTTCCATAGCGTACGCCACAAGGGCCTTGTCAACTATGGCATCTACCGCTGATACGCGAAATACATAATTCGGGTCCGCCCCGTTTCGGGTAATGGGAGTTGCGGCTGCCCATACGCCCATAAAAGGGATTTTTTGCTCGTTTGCCAGCGGAACGATAGCAAGTGAAACCGGAGAGTCAAGGCCGCCAAAAAAAGCTACAACTTTTTCGTTAAAAATGAGTTCACGAGCCGCGGTCTGCCCCTTAGGTGGACTCGATTCGTCGTCGCGACTGATAAGCTCTAATTTTCGACCACCCAGGAGGCCTCCCTGCTGGTTGATCTCTTCTATAGCAACGGTCAAACCTCGCTGAATGGCTTCACCAGATTTTGCAGACTGCCCCGACAGAGCTGAAACCTGCCCGATTTTAATTGGTTCACCACCGGAACCCTGTCCCG
>CAZJIN010000167.1:0-6188 GCA_964545955.1 uncultured Sediminispirochaeta sp. | reverse complement strand
TGCCCTTCGCTCAGCTCCTCGCCGTTCTCAAACATCCTGCCCAGGATAGTGTCATATCCCGAAGGGAGGGTTTGGATAAAATCGTGGGCCCCCGCTCTCATCGCCGCGCGGGTAATCTCCCCGGAATCATCGGGCCGCTCGATATCACCGAAGCGTATATTGTCACGAACACTCAGGTTGTAATGGGGATAATCCTGAAAAATAACCCCGATTCGGCGACGAAGGGCCGAGGGATCGAGGTCCAGAAGAGCGCGACCGTTCAGGCTGATGGTGCCACGGTCCACGTCGTAGAGTCGGCAGAGGAGCTTCACCAGGGTGGTTTTGCCTGAGCCGTTGGTACCGACCAGGGCGGCAACTTCGCCGGGTTCAATGGTGAAGCTGACGCCGTTGAGGACCTTCCGCGTACAGGAGGGGTAGGAAAAATGGACATCCTCGACCACTATGCGACAGCCCGAATCGGGGGAGGGGGCGTCCTCACCGGGGGCAAAGGCAATCCGGTTGGATATGTCGAGGAACTCGTAGAGATTAGTGAGAAAGAGGTTGTTTTCGTAGAGGTCGGCGATTCCACCGAGGAAGGCCTGGAGAAAGTTCTGCCCCCGCTGGAAGGCCTGGTAGAACATCACGAACGAACCGATGGTGACCAGGCCGAGGAGGGCATCCCGGGCAACCCAGAAATAGGCGGAAAAGACCAGGATGGTGGAAAAAAGGTGGGTCAGGGAAGAGTAGAAGGTATTTTTTTTGTCCAGATCCAGGCGGATCACACGAAGTTCGTTACGGATACGCCTGAAAAGCCGCATAAAGGTTTCGCCGAGGCCGAACAGGCGTATTTCCTTGGCAAATTCCGGACCGATCAAAAGCCAGTGAAAATAGAAGCCCTCGCGCTCCTTTTCTGTATAATTCCGCTCGTTCAAATATTCACGGGAGGAGAATACAAAGCGGACAAAAAGTTCAGGGAGTGCAGCTCCGATCAAAAGAACCAAAACAGGCCACCTGAAAAAAAGCAAGAGCCAGGCGACACCGATCAGAGAAATACCATTCTGCAGGATCGAAGCGAGGGACTGTACGATAACACTTGGACGAAAGATCGCCTCCTCCTGAGCCCGGTGGAGTGAATCCTGGTAGGCGGGGTTTTCGTAATACTCGAGATCCACATCTATTGCTTTTTTCTGAATGACGTCGTGCATGTAATCGGATACGCGTCGGCCCTGCTCCCGATTCACCAGCATACCGAGGTTGCGAGCCAGACCGTTGAACAGCATTACCACGCCCAGGGCGGCCAGAACCGCGTATACGCTGTATCCGACGTCTTCAGCAGAGTTCAGCCCGGAACCACCGGCAATGCTGTCGACCAAAAGCTTCAGGAGGTAGATGGAAACGACGGGCAGAATACCCCGGATAAAAATCAGGAGCACGTTCAGCAGGGACCAGAGGCGGGAGGCGGCCCATACAAAACGGATGGCCCGTCCGACGTTGAAGGTAGTGTGCAGAACCGTTTTTATTTTTTTAAAAAAACGCATGACGGATTAAGGGCTTCCCGTGGGTTTTTGAAGAAAATCATGGACCATGGCCGCCGCTTCATCCAGCCGATCAAAGGACCGGGGCCTGGTCAGGCGGTATACGGGAACGTCCCGGATGATATCGGCGCATTGAAGGAAATGCTCACCAGGACCAAAAAAATCGAGAAGCTGTCCATCGAAGAGCGCCCCGTACCAGTGGGGAAGCAGGGCCATCAGGGCTTCTTTGCCGAAAAGGCGGTCGATCCGAAGATCCTCACCGAACTCAAGGATACACATAAGTCGTAAAGGCGCCTGATGGGGAAAAAACGCGTCTTCCACGGACCGTCCCCTCTTGTCAAAACCCGGTACGGATTCCGCGAGGCGCCGGCTCTCCTGGTTCAGGGCGGTCGCGGCTTCACCCCACAGCTTCGTATGGGGAAAGCCGGTTTGCGCGAGGAGCTTTCCACGATCGGGACACAGGGCGAGAATATCGTCACTCATCAAGGCATAGCCCAGGCCGCACATCGCGCCAACCATGGTGGATTTTCCCCCACCCTTTCGAGCGAGAAAGGCGACGGAACCCCCGTTGATCGGGTCATGAATCACCCCCGCGTGAAAGACCCTGAGCCCGCGCTGGTACAACAGTACACCGAAGACCGGACCACTCAGAACGAGGCGAATCAAAGCCTCCTCAGTTCCGGGAAGGGGGCATATAGTGACGAGCTCTCCCCTTTCGACCAGAAAAGAGCCGAGCATACTCCAATAGAGAAGGAGGCCATCTCCCCTCTCCTCGATTGCCCGGACCATACCCTCGAGGGTGATCTCGGGAGGAGTGATACTTCCAAACTTGAAAAAAACATCAGGGCTCTCTTCGGAGGGCAGGAATTCCGGGATGATTAATTCTGATGAAACCGTCAGCCCGAAGGCGGAGTAGATGTGCATTTTTTTATTTCATATATCCGAAAAAAGGAAAAAGGCTCACAGTGCCGTCAAGACTCTCAAAAATAAAATCACTGGAAAGGAGTATCAGGAAAAAAATCCCGGTTTTCCATCCACGTTGCATTGGATTCTAAAACGAAACCGTTTCTGTACATTTCGGACCGATTTCCTCCGAAAGCTCGATCCATTGGGATCACTCTGGGTAATCTCCTTGATATCGCCAAGTTCAGTCAACTTCGGTGCTACATAGTCTTTCTTCATGTCAAAATCCTCCACTGGTACTCATACTTTTTGAAAAAAATACATCGATACAGCATCCCAAGACCCTGTGAGCCTCTATGTTACCATACAAAAGCCTTTCCCACAAGGAAACATATCACGGTTTTGCGTAAAATTCTTGATTATAAAAGGTTAGGTTTTTTCTCATAATCATGTTCAACCATGGATTTGCACAAGATCCAGACCAAGCAGGTCTTCGAGTAGCGCCTCGACATCCCGCCGGCAGGTCTCGGGGTCCACTTCAAACTCATCAACGACAAGATCGCAGAGTTCGGAGAGGCTTCGTGGTGAAGAGAGCTGCTTCCACACCGCCGAGCCGACGGCATTCAGGGAGTAGTATTTGCCGCTTTCGACGTGCATGAGGACAATTTCATCGTCCAGTTCGGTCTGGATGACGCCTTCGGGAACTTTTAATTTTGTGTTGGGATCCATGGGAACCGCCTTTTCATGGATTTTTGAGACTCCAGGACCTTTAGAACCTACTGATTCGCCAGGTTCACGATCTGGATAACGGTCAGGATGAAGGCAAAGCCTGTCGTCACAACCGGGAAGTACCTGTTAAAGTTGTAGACAAAATCGTTATTCAGTACGGTGATGGTATCGCCGGGCATTACGGGAAGGTCGGTTGATCTGTTGTTCCCGTTTCGATCGACAATGGTCACTTCGTTCCCGGAATTTTGCTCAAAATTGATCCCCCCGGCCATATTCACGTAGTACATATACTCTTCCGGGGGCGTATACACGTATCTCCCGGGATTGAATACCGCGCCGACTACCGTCACCTGGAGCTCTTCATCACGCTTGGAAGGAACGGTGATGATGTCACGGTTCTCAAACTGGAAGACCTCATCGTATTCGTTCAGATCCAGTACTATGAGCTCGGCTTCATCCCCGGTAAAACGCTCTATGGTGATACGCTTGAGGTCCGCGAGGGGGGTAAAACCTCCCGAGAAGAACTCGACATCCTGAAAACTCTCGTCTTCCTTGAGCTGGTATACCCCGGGACGGTAGACCTCACCCATGATACGGATCTCACGGTCAACCCGGGATATCTCCACCCGGTCCCCCGGACTTATCATGGGATTCTGAGACAAATCGCCCTTGTAGCGGGCCATCCACAGATCGTACTCTCGGTTCACCCCTGTTCGGGATACAACCCGGACATTGCGCAGGGAGGAGTGTCTTCCCACTACTCCTTCGATCAGAGAATTCAGACGGGTAAGCCCCCAGGCCGTTTCATACCTTGTCTGGGGTATCTCCCCTACCACGGGAACTTCAAAAGTACCCGTCGAGATCATGGTGAGGGAGGGGAGACTTCGGGGATATCCCTCCTGGATGAGTCGCTCGACGCGCTTCTTCAACTGGGGGAAATTCATGCCCCGAACATCTATTTCACCAAAAATCCCGAGGTTGATGGTATAGTCGCTTTCCACGATCAACTGATTGGTGGTGAGGGTGCCGGCGGCGGTGAAGGTGATGCGGTAGATATCCCCCGGAGTGACGGGGTAGTTTTCGTTGGAGATGGCAAGCTGAAGCCGGTCAACCTGGGACTCCACCAGTTCTTCCTCCTGTCCCGCCTCAGGGGCATCTGCTCCGGGACGCCCCTGCTGCATCTGCTGTTCCAGGTCGATGGCCTGGGAGAAGAGAAGCACCGGTGTGATGAAGATAAAAAAAAGAAGGAAGAATTTTCTCATATAGATGCACCCTCAGTTCACGTTTGACCGAATATTTTTCATATTATGCAATACATCCACCAAGATAGCAAGGATAGATCGTTCGCCATGGCCGCGCCATGGCCGACACATCGGACCGGTGAGTGTTCCGCGGTGAAAGATTTTTTCCCGATTGAAAAAAACAGCTCCATGGACTATGCTTTCAGTAGTGAAAAAGATAAAGCCGTCGAATTATTCTTATCCATCGGATACGGAAAAACTCATTCTCTCCCTTCTAAAAAAAGACAAAGAAGAAGCAGAACGACTTCTTGATTTAGGGCACATCGATTCACAAAGGCTGCTACGACTCTCCTACCGCCACATGGTTCTGCCGATGGTACTTCATAATCTATCAACGCTGAAGATAAAGAACGAAACGGGAGATACGATTCTCAAGGAAAACGGCGATATAATAACGAAAGCGGCGGCGATACACATGCAGTTCAGGTATGAGCTGAAGCTCGTTTCCGATATTTTTGAAAAATCCGGAATTGATTTTATGCTCATCAAGGGCTTTGCCCTCGATAAAAGTCCGATGAGACAGATGAGCGATATCGATCTGCTCATCAGAGAAGAGGATCTCACCCAGGCCTTCGCCCTCCTGAAAGACTCCGGGTATCACTATACCGGAAGCGGCGTGATGTCAAAGAAGGAGATTGAGAATCCCTTCAAAACCCTGGACTGGAACAACCAGTTCCAGTTTCAGTCACCGAAAAGTCACATCAATATAGAAGTGCATACCAACCTCTTCGAAAGGGATCGGATCCGCCTCGAGAATCTCGACTCACTGCTGGATAAAACCGATCTGTTCCGGGAAAACAGAGTATGGGACGAAGAACTCAACTGCTACATCCCGTCAAAGGAAGCAAGCCTTGCGCTGTTGTGCATACATTCGACAACGAAGCGTTCGCCGGCCCACAATACCTACATACTGAGACATGGATATGATATAGCATCACTGCTTCAATCGGGTGCTGATATGGAAAAGCTTTTATTTATAAGTAAAGAATGGAATATTGAGTATTATATCTACACTTCACTAAAAATGACAGGAATGATTCTCGGAAAAAAAGAGATGCAAGAGCTTGCTATGCAATTCAGAACAGGTGTAGATTCAAAGCAGCTCAGACTGTCAAAGATTCAACAGAAATGTTTTCGAGGTCTCGGAGATGCCTCAATACTTTACCGAAAACTATACGCGATATTGATGCCCCGAGCTATTGGGGGAAGCTTCAAAAAAGCCCTGCGTTGGTATCGTGAGCAGATATTCCCACCATTTTATGTCCAGGAATCGAGATATGGGATCAATCGAAAGACTCCTGCTATATATTTCACATATATTTATGGACCTTTTCTTCACGCCCTTAGTCTGTTAAGAAATAGAATGCATTCAAGTTAGTACCCTGGAATATCTATACAGACTTCCCCTTCAAAAGGTTTCTCTTCACAGGATCGTTCTTTATGCTCCGCACAAGGTCAATATAGAGGGCAATAAATATAGATAAAAAGAAACCAACGAGGGTAACGATCATACATAGCTCTCCTCGGCTTGGGCGGGACTTTTCATCAGGAACCTCCGCGGGTTCAAGAATACTGAAGACGGAATCAGCGGTACTCGTAAGTTTCTGAACCTCATACTGCTCCTTGAGGTTCTGAAAGATCCTCATTTGTATCTCATGTGACATCCTCAGGTGTGAATACTCAATAGCCAGCGCAGGAAGCTCATCTCTTGAAGGCATCTGCCGTACACCGCTACCCTGAC
>CAZJIN010000166.1:0-6198 GCA_964545955.1 uncultured Sediminispirochaeta sp. | reverse complement strand
CACACGTCAGCAACATTGAAAGGTTTTCTACGGTCGCGACGGATTCATTGTGCCAGTTTTCGGGATTCGCCGTATCCGGTGCCCATACCAGGTACTTCGCGGGTCGAAAAGCCCCCATATACGCGGCATGTACCTTTCCAAACCTGATTCCTTTGTCTTCCGCGAACTTCGCGATCGCCTTCAGAGGATCAGCGCCGTCGGGCAGTCGGACCAGAAACTCCCTTCCCCGACCTGTTTCCACAAAAAAATAGTCCGCCGGGGTTTGTGCCGGCACTTCCCATGGATTTTTCTTCATTTTCATTACCTCCCTGGTATGCTTTTATTTTCAGTTTCTTTCATACGTCCCTTTCAACGAAGCCACCGCCCTGCCGTACAGGTGGACCTGCTCGATATGTTCCGGACTTCCCGTCAGCTCAAGCACACCCGATCCGGGTCTTCCGAGGAAATGCCCTTGCTCGCAGACCATTCGCGGTTCCCGAAGGATACCGTAACGATAGAGAAAAGAGCCCATACATCCCGTGGCTGATCCGGTATAGGGGTCTTCTCCGGCGTTGTCCGGATCCAGGAGTCTCGCGAAGGTATCCCCGTGGGGGGTAAATCCCTCGGGAGAGAAGGCAAAGAGGACCTGCACACCGAGAGAACCGAGAATCGACCGCAGCGTCGGTCTGTCCATTTCGGCCTTTTTCACGGCATCGAGGTTTTTTAACGGAACCATGAGAAAGGGAACGCCCGTACTCACCACCTGTGCCTGAACATCGGGGACAAAGTCATCCTCCTTCAAACCCAGGGGGGCCGCCAGTTCAGCCGTACCTATACGTGGGCCGAATTCCGGGGGCTGCTGCCGCATTCCGACCTGTTCAAGCTCCCCCGCTTCTCCGGTGATTATCTTCACCGGAAGGACACCTATGTTAAACTCAAACTGAAGGGTGGTCTCTCTTCCCCGTGGAACGACATGTCCTTCTTTGGCCAACAAAAACGCGGTCGCGATAGTGGGATGCCCCGCGAAGGGAACTTCGCTCCGAGGGGTGAAATAGCGAACTTTGAAATCTGCATGGTCTGAAGAAAATACAAAGGCGGTCTCCGGCAGATTTGTCTCTGCGGCCAGTTTCTGCATTTCCCCTTCTTCGAGACCGTCCGCGGAGGGAAACACGGCACAGGGATTGCCCTCGAAGGGTTTATCCGTAAAGGCATCAACGTAGAAAAAAGGATACATACCTACTCCTTGGAATATACAATCATTTCGATTTCAACCAGCGCATCGATATGGGGCACGGCGGATACACTTACACAGGAACGGGTTGGCAGGGGATCGGAAAACCTGCTGCGGTAAGCTTCATTCATGGCCCCAAAATTGCGCATATCCGTGAGAAACACGGTGGCCTTCACCGCGTCCTTTAGACTCGCACCGTACTGCTTTAACTCGTTCTCGATATTTTCAAGGGTCTGAAATGTCTGGGCAGCTACATCGCCGACGACCAGTTCTTTTTTCACAGGATCCATACCGATCGTACCGGACACATAGATAAAATCACCGACCTTTATGGAGGATGAAAAAGGAAATTTTCCACTCATACCATTGCTCCCTTTGCCGAAACCTGTCGCGTATCTTCCAGAATACCCGCCTGAGTCGCATCACGGTACCCGAGGGAAATTGAAGCCTTCATGACCTCTTTTTTCACCACTCCGGCAAGCTTCTGAAAATCCTTCTGTCGTATTCTGGTTGTAGGCCCCATCACCGAAACGGCGGCGATCACATTTCCCGCACGGTCCCTTAGAGGCGCGGCGATACATCGGCCACCCGGCTCAACCTCTTCGTCGTCCACCGCGGAGCCCTGATCCCTGATTTTCGCGATCTCAATCATCAAATCTTCCTTGTCGATGATTGTTTTTTCGGTGAGGGCCTGCAACTTCTTCCCATTGAGAATCCGTTCAATTTTTTCGTCACTCATGGCGCTTAAGAGCACCTTGCCCCCCGAACTGCAGTGAAGTTCCACAGTCACACCGGTCCGGGTTTGCCCCCGAATCAGGTTTCTGCTGAGGACCTGATCTATGTACACGGAACAGTCCCCTTCCATCACCATCAAAGAGGCGGTCTCTCCGGTTATTTCCGCGAGTTCTACTAGGAAAGGATGTATCTGTTCGAGCAGGTCAAAATGTTTTTCCGCGGCCCTTCCAAGGGCGATAAGACCGACCCCAAGGCTGAACCGGCGGCTTGTCTCATCCTGCCGAATCAGATTATGGCCCTTCATCGTATTCAGTATCCGAAGGAGGGTGCTTTTCGGAATGTCCATGGCCCTGGAGAGAGAGGCCAGATCTATATCCCCACCGCCCGCGGATATCCTTTCAAGCACAAGAATGGCTTTCTCAAGAGCACGAACAGAAGACTCTTTTCTCACTTCCGGAACCACTTTTCTTTCCATAACCGTTCCCTTACCTTTTTACACAGCTTTACTTTTTTTACACAGTCTGAGAGGACTCCTGCTTCAGGGAATTCATCATCCCCAGACCGGTGTTGAAGGCCTTCATATTCACATCGAGAAATTTATCGGGAACGAATTTGCCTACGGCCTTCTCCCAGACCCCCGCTTCTACGTCAAGCAGCGCAGAAAGCGCGCCGATCAACATGACGTTCACCGCCTTTACGCTTCCCAGTTCGACCGCCTTGTTGGTCGCGTTAAAACTGAACACCCGTTGTGCGGAATTTTTCAGGGCGTCCTTCAACATGCCTTCCTCCGGATACTCCGTCAGGCCGCTGGACACGGTGACCGGTGGGATCACATACTCGTTGTAGATAATCGAACTCTCGGGGTGAAGAAAATCGATCTGACGAAGGGCTTCCAGGGGCTCGAAGGCCAGCAGGTAGTCGACACTTCCACGCATCGACATTGGGGCATCTACCTTGTCCCCCCAGCGCACGTGACTGATTACACTTCCACCACGGATCGCCAGGCCCAATACGTCGGACTTCTTCGCGTCATACCCGGCGAGCATCCCCGCTTCCGCCATGATATCACCGGCCAGCACGGTCCCCTGACCGCCTACTCCCACTACCAGAAAATTTATATCTTTCATTCAGCTAAACTCTCCTTTCCAGCCACCGGCGGCTCGATCGCTCCGGTGGGACACACTTGTGAACAGACACTACAGCCGTTGCACAGTGTCGGGTCGATACTCGATTTGAATTTTCCGTTCTTTTCAAATTTTTCCTTCGACAGCACCACTGCCGGACATCCGACTCTGAAACAGGTATGACAGGCGATACACTTCTCAGGATTTACCGTAAAAGCGGGCTTCGGTTTCCGTGACACGAAGATACATTCACCCTTCGTGATCAAAACCGAAGGCCCGTCAAATTCAAGGCATTCCTCAAAACCGCGTTTTACCTCTTTTACATTGAAGGCGTTCACCGTTTTGACCTTCTCCACTCCCATGGCCCGTACCAGCGGTTCGATCTCAATCTTCTTAGCCGGACGGGTTTTGGTAACCTGCCATTCCATTCCCGGATGGTCCTGATGCCCCGTCATGGCGGTGGTACTGTTGTCCATGATCACCACTACTCCGCGACTTCCGTTGTGCACCATATTTGCCAGGGGGGGCATTCCGGAATGAAAAAAGGTCGAATCACCAATCGTACAGACACGATTCTCGGGAATCTTTGCCAGGGACATACCGTGAAGCACCCCGATACTGGCACCCATGGCACCCATCGTGTGCTGCGCGTTGAAGGGGGGCATACTGCCCAAATTGTAACAGCCGATATCACCGGCAACTGGGACCTTCAGCTGGTTCATCACATAGAAACTCGACCTGTGGGGACAACCGGGGCAGAACACGGGCGAGCGGGTGGGAAGGCTCTTCACAAGATCGCTGATATCGCTCTCGCCGGCGGTACAATCGACGAAGTCGTCGGCGCCTGCCGCTTTTTTGCCCGCGCCCTCTCCGATCAAGCCAGCTTCAGTGGAAAGGATCTTTATTCTGTCTGGAAGCAGTTCATAACAGGAGGGGAAGATACTCTTGCCCTCGACTTCTATTCCGAGTGCGCGTATCTGTTCCTCGAGGACAGGATCGAGTTCCTCGATCACTATCAGTCGGTCCACCTTCGACGCGAAATCGGTGATCAGGCGCTTGGGAATGGGGTTGATCATACCAAGCTTCATGATAGAGGCATCCGGAAATACATCCCTCACGTAGGTATGAACTACTCCACTGGTGACAATGCCGATTTTTTTCTCACGCCACTCAATTTTGTTGAGATCGGAATCTTCCAGCCATTCCTGTATATCCAGTATCCTTCGTTCTATCTTCGCGTGCATCTTCTTTGCATACATCGCGGTGCAGTTGTATTTCGAAATATCTCTGGGAAATTTCCCCACCTCTTCCGGTACTTCAGGTCGTTCGCCCAACTCAACAATACTCTTCGAATGACTGATACGCATGACGCTTCGAACAAGGACGGGGGTATCAAACTTCTCCGAAATCTCGATCCCCTTCACAATAAAGTCCTTCGCTTCCTGACTGTCCTGGGGTTCCAGAATAGGTATCTTGGCCAGCCGTCCGTACCATCGGTTGTCCTGCTCATTCTGACTGCTGAACAATCCGGGATCATCGGCCGTCACCACGACCAGTCCGGCTTCGGCACCGGTATAGACGGAATAGAGTAGTGAATCGGACAGCACGTTCATCCCCACCTGTTTGGTGGTCACCATTGTTCTCCGTCCGGAGTATGCCGCTCCGGCCCCTGCATCCATCGCCACTTTTTCGTTGGTCGACCATTCGGAATAGATATCCTTGTTGTACTTTGTACCAATATTCAGGATTATCTCACTGCTGGGAGTTCCGGGATAACCCGTAACCACCTGTATTCCGGCCTCATACGCTCCTCGGGCAATAGCCTCATTTCCCGATAGTATTTCTTTCACACTGATCCTCCTCAATCCGCACACTAATCATACCGCATAACGGAACGATATTCCATTTTATTAACTTTACCACAAAGAAAAAAACAAGTCAAACGAAAATTGTTTTTTGCCCCATATTTTATATCGAACCAAGACACACCGCGTGAAACTTCAATAACGGGTGGCCCCCCAAAGATTTTCCGGTAACTCCGCGGCCTTTTCGATCTTGAGTCGATGCAGGGCAGCCCATGCCTGGACGTTCGCCCCTTCAAGAACCGAATCCTCCTGCACATGAGCACATTTCCTGCCCCTCATCAGAACACGACCGTTTACAATAACCGTATCCACATCATGGCCCGACGCCTCATAGACCATGCGCAGGGGTTCCTGCCAGAGGGGATACAGATGGGGTTTTTTCATATTCACGAGAATCATATCCGCTTTTTTACCAACCTCGATCGACCCAAGCTGCTTTTCGAGACCAAGGGCCTTGGCCGCGTCGACCGTCACCATTTCCAGCGCCTTTCCCGCGGGCATTATAGCCATATCATGAAAACGGACTCGCTGCAATCGAACGCCAAACCTCATTTTTTCAAACAAATCATAGGTCCGATCAGGAGCGCTCGCATCGGTACAGAAGCTGACATTGCACCCCGCGTCTATCAGCTCAACCACGGGACAGGGGGCGTGGATGTAAGACCCCGTGCTCGGGCCGGAACACACCGATGTGCCGGTTTCAGCCAATATCCTGATCTCTTCTTCATCGATCCCGGTACAATGAGCCAGGGAGAGGTGAGGACCAAGAATGAAGGGAAAATGTCGCTTCGCGAAGAGAATATCCCCTCTGTAGGAGTGACTGTGCACGGGAACACCGTATTTTTCAGAAATATCCATCATGGCCCTGTTCTGCGCGATGTGCTCTTCCAGGGACAGGCCTTCGCGCTCCCCTACTCCCGAAGGAGTGGGAAAACACCGAATTGTCCCCCCGTTCACGCCGTCAAAACGTCTCACCGCTTCTTCTGTTTTTGAAAAGGAGTCCCCGTGAGAGAGTTGATACTCATCATAGGTATTGTTCTTTTTCCATCTTCGAAAGGTCTTGGGAAAAGGAGGATTCGGGGTCCCCACCCCAATGATGTCCCGTATACCGATATTTTCCATTCCCGCCATGTGGGCGGCCCAGTATTCGGCATCGTCATACCGCGGATAAGACCCCATCATGCTCATTCCCGTGGTCACCCCGAACTTCAACTTCTCCAGTCCCGTAAGACGTGCTTCCGCATACCAGAACTCAGGGGTCGAT
>CAZJIN010000165.1:0-6204 GCA_964545955.1 uncultured Sediminispirochaeta sp. | reverse complement strand
ACAATTTCGTCTTAAGCGCCCATGCCGGAGGTTTTGCCTTCCTCTTTTTTGGCCTGTATAACGATGTACAGAACTTAAGCATCTTTCTTCCCGAGGTTTCGGTGGCCTACAAATTCAACGAATGGTTCAGCATAGGAACGGGGGCTGGGTTCTTTTTTGCCCCTGAGACAGGGGATTTCAACAACTTCGCCTATGTGGGGGATATATTCGCCCGGTTTACCTTCTAAGACAAGCTTCTGAGACAAGCTTCTGAGACAAGCTTCTGAGACGGCCCCTGCCGTCGGAAGTTCGCGGCAGCTCTTTTCAGGTCACCCTGGGGAGTTGCCGTTTTCCTCTTTGCCCTGTTCTTCCGGGGCTATCTCCGCTTCCCTTACTTCATCGTAGAGTTGTTTCACGGTTTCCACGTGTTCTATAGGAACTTCCACATGTCCCCAGCCGTTCTGGAGCTGAAAGATTCCCCCGTAGGCGCTGTCGTAGTAGGACACGAAGGTGTGGGGTATCTCCCTGTCTTTCAGCACTGACTTCAGGTATTCCGCGTCAAGTTCACGATCGATCGGAATCACGGTTGGTCTTTTTTTTACCGGAAACATGTGGGCCTCCTGGGTACAATATATACAGGGAAATCCTTTTATGCAAATCAGAGAAAACAGTACCCGGTCGTGGGAATGACAGAATTCCTTTTTGTTATAATAAAATTTTTGGTTTACGGCATGTCTATATAGTGCAATAATAAAGTTACCTTTTGTCGTCTTAATAGTTTTTTTGTTGATGAAATATGTAAATTATTACAATAAAATGAATAATGATATAACACTACCAAATTAATTAAAAAAAGAGCTTTTATACATTTTTACCACAAAAAGAAAATTGCTTGCAAAATATTAGTGTAGTAAATATAATGGATAGAAACGAACAGAGCTGAATTGAAAGAAGGAGTAGACAAAATGAAACGAATTCTTATCCTGCTTATTGTATTGTGTATTGTGGCGGCCTCGCTTTTGGTGGGGTGTGCCAAGGAGTCGGAAGAGAAGATGGTTATTCGGGTTGCGGAACAGGTGCCCAACCTGATCACCCCGGGTGTCTGGGACGGACAGGCTTTTTCCTTGAACGCCTCTATCTATGACTATCTCATAGAGCTGGACGCGAAGACGGGTGAACTCGTACCCTCTCTCGCTACCGAATGGAGCTCACCGGACGGCAAAGTCTGGACGATGAAGTTGCGCGAAGGCGTGACCTTCCACGACGGCTCGGAATTTACCTCTGAAGATGTGAAGTTCACCCTGGAGCGAACCCAGGACATGGACCTCGGCCACCTGAAGGCAAAGGATTTCGAAATGGTAGAGAAAATTGCCACCCCCGATGATCATACCATCGTACTCACCCTGAAGGAATCCTTTCCCACTTTTGTCTATTTGCTGACGGATTACAACATGGCTATACTTTCTTCTGAATATGACTATGCTTCGAAGGGAGAGTCTGCACCCATGGGGACAGGGCCTTTCAAGATGGAGAAGCTGGTACCGAAGGAATCCGCCCTGCTGGTCAAGAACGACAGTTTCTGGAATGAAGGATTGCCCAAGGCGGATGAACTCAGGATTTATTTTGTTCCGGATATCGACTCCAGTGTTTCTATGCTGGAAGCGGGGGAAGTGGATATTGTTCCCCAGATTTCTCCTCTTATGAAAAAAAGACTGGAATCCCTCGACGGTTTCAAGGTGGTGTCTCCCTACCAGGAGTCAAGGTTTATCGCCATGGCGGAAGACCGGGAGCCCTTCGACGACAACCGGGTGAGACTTGCCTTTAAATATGCTATGGATCCGGAGATTCTCGCGAAGGCCTGTCAGGGTAGCCTTGGAGAGTCCATTTTTTACAATGAAACACCTATCGTGAATGCCCTCGCCCAGTACAAGGATATACCCTTTCGCGGTCGCGATATCGACAAGGCGAAGGAACTACTCACTGAAGCGGGGTATCCAGACGGACTGACTGTAGAGTTCTTCTATGCTTCCGACCACCCCTACGGAACTGAAATTGCCCAGACCCTGAAGGAGCTATCGGCACCAGCGGGTTTCGAGTTGGACCTCAAGGGCTTCCCCAGGGATATCTATCTGTCACAGCACTGGATGAACGGTCCGATGTTGCTGACCGGTTGGGGTGTACGGGTAGATCCGTCCATGCTGCTGATGCTCGCGTATCACTCTGAAGGACCCTGGAACGAGTCCCATATGAACAATCCCACGGTTGATGCCCTGATCGCAAAGATCCAGAGCGAGGTGGATGACGCCAAACGACAGGACTACTACGACGAGCTGCAGGAGGTCTTCCATGAGGAAGGTACCGTGATCAATCTGCAGGTTCCCTACCTGGTGGGGATTGCTGATACGCTGAAGGATTACAGACAACCCCTCACCATGCTGTCTCAGCTCGAATACGCGAGTATAGAGTAGAGCAGGGGACAATGGATTTTTTGAGACGTTTTCTGAAACGACTTGGTTTCATGGTACTGACCGTTTTTGCCATGTCGTTTCTCATATTTTTTCTGGTTGAAATAATGCCGGGAGATGTGGCTCAAACCGTCCTTGGACAGAGCGCCACCGAGGAATCGGTGGCGGCTCTACGGGAGTCCATGGGACTTAACGATCCCCTGCAGGTGCGTTATCTTCGGTGGGTCGGCGGTTTTGTTCGCGGAGACCTGGGGGAATCCCTTTACATGAGGGGAGTCCGGATCAGCAGCATCTTCTGGCGAAAGCTGGGCCATTCGGTCATACTCGCCCTCACCGCCCTGGTGTTTTATGTACCCCTTTCCATCTTTTTCGGTGTACTGGCCGGGGTGAAGGCGGGAAAGGCCGTGGACTCGATCATCTCTTTCATCGGACTGGCCACCATGGCTTTGCCCGAATTCGTCTCGGGAATCATCCTTATTACGATTTTTTCGGTACAGCTCGATATTTTGCCCATCGCGAGCGTGATACCCATTGGTGAAAATATCTGGCAGAACCTGGATATCCTTGTCTTGCCCGCCCTGTCGATCACCTTTGTGATGTTCGGCTATGTTTCGCGGATGCAGCGGTCCTCTATGATCGGGGTGATGAACTCCGACTATATTCGCGCGGCGATACTCAAGGGCATGCCGAGGGGTTACGTGATATTCCGTCATGCCCTGAAGAACGCGTTGTTGCCTACCATAACCATTATAGGTATGAACATGGGATGGCTCTTCGGAGGTCTCATTGTGGTGGAAACCCTTTTCGGGTTTCCGGGATTGGGTTCTCTGACCATGTCGGCAATCAAGACCCGTGATGTTCCTCTCATAGAGGCCTGCGTGCTTTCTATCACCTTTATTTTTGTTTTTTCAACATTTATCACCGATATGATGTACGCGTTTCTCAATCCGAGAATCCGCTTCAGAAGGGAGGAAGTATGAAAACCCTTCTCCTTCAGCTCAGACAGAACCCGCGGGCCATCATCGGTATCATGATCCTGCTGCTCTGGCTTTTCGCGGCTTTTGCAGGGCCGAGCCTCGTTCCGTACTCCTACACCGAGATGGATATGGACCACCAGATGACCGCTCCCGGTGAACACGGACACCTTCTGGGCACCGATGCCCTGGGACGCGACGTATTTGCCAGGATCGTGTACGGAAGCAGGTCTATTCTTACGATAGCCCTCATGACGAGTCTTCTCTCTTCCATAGCGGGGATAGTGATTGGGTTTACCGCCGGTTATTTCGGCGGAGTTGTGGATACCATCTTTTTACGGATCATGGATATTTTGATGGCCATCCCCCCGCTGGTGCTCTCAATGGTGGTGCTCGGTATTCTGGGCAATTCCACTATCCTGAGTCTCACCTTGATCGTTTCGATTGCCTACACCCCTGCGACCGCCAGGGTCGCCAGAGGAGCACTTCTGACCTGCAAAAATGCCGAGTACGTGGATGCCGCCCGAATTCGCGGGGAGTCCCATATCTATATTATGTTTATCGAGATTCTCCCCAATACCATCGGACCGGTGATCGTTGAGGTGACCGCGCGTTTTGCTTACTCGATCATGATGATCGCATCCCTGGGTTTTCTCGGGGTGGGTCTTCAACCGCCGACTCCGGATTGGGGGATGATGGTGATTGAGAACAAATCCATCATACGCGCCGCCCCCTGGGCGGTACTGTATCCATCCCTCGCCATCGGTTCCCTGGTGATTGCCATTTCGCTTTTTTCCGATTTTGTCAGCAAGGTGATGATCAATGAGAATTGAACCGGTACTTCAAATAAAAAACCTGCGTGTGGAATACAGGACCCTCACCGATTCGGTAGTTGCCGTGAGAGACGTTTCGCTGAATGTGGGAAAAAGGGAGGCCCTCGGGATCATCGGAGAATCCGGCTGCGGGAAGAGTACCCTTTCCTACGCCGTCATGGATTACCTGCCGTCCAACGGGACCAGTACAGGGGAGATCCTCTTCCAAGGTGAAAACCTACTGGAGAAGAGTCCAAGAGAGATGCAGGCTATTCGGGGCAACAAAATAGCGATGGTTTATCAGAATCCCTATTCCAGCCTCAACCCCTCACTGACTATCGGGTACCAGCTGGAAGAGGTCACCATGTTTCATCGCGGTTTTACCAGGCAGAAGGCCCGGGATGAGGCTGTTCAGGTCCTGAAAGATCTCTATCTGGGGGACGCCCCGGGGATTATCCGCCGATATCCCCACCAGATAAGCGGCGGTATGCAGCAGCGTATCTGTATCGCCATGGCCCTGCTTTGTAGGCCGGACCTGATGGTTATGGATGAGCCGACCACCGCCCTGGATGTGACTACCGAAGCGGTGATCCTCGATATTATCGGTGAGCTGAAAGAGAAGTACGACATGTCCCTCATCTATATCTCCCACGATATAGGAGTGGTGAACAAGGTCTCCGACAGGATTGCCGTAATGTACCGGGGTGAAGTGGTCGAGGCGGGGGAGCAGCTTATCATCTATGAAGACCCGAAACACCCCTACACCAGGGCTTTAATCAACTGTATGCCCCGGGCGGGAGTGGTGAAGGAAGAGGTACAGCTGAATACCATTCCAGGTTATGTCACCAGGAGAAGCGCCTCCGAAGAAGGCTGCCCCTTTGTCGCGCGATGTGAGAAGCGACGGGAGGGTTGTGAGGAGGACTACGGTCTTGTAGAGCGTGAACCGGGCCATTTTGCGGCGTGCGACCGCGCGTACGCGAAGGACGTTCCGGACCGGGAGCGTGTCGCGAAGGGTGGAAGGATTCCCTCGGGACCGGGACCGGAACACAATACCATCCTGGAGCTGGACACACTCTACAAGCATTATGGACGGCCGGGGAAAAGGGTCCGCGCCCTCGACGGGGTGGACCTTTCTCTTCAGCGCGACAGCGTTCTGGGGGTCGTGGGTGAATCGGGATGTGGAAAAAGTACCATGGGGCACACGATAAGCGGTCTGATCCGACCGACCGGGGGAAAGATTATTTTTGACGGAACGGATATCTCCGTATCCTGGCGCAAGAGAAGTCCCGATGTGTTGAGAGAAATTCAGTTGATTTTTCAAAACCCCGGCCGCAGTCTCAACCCTTCCTTCACCCTGGAGAAGATAATCGGTCGGCCGATGTTGAAACTCCTCGGAGTGAAGTCGAGGAAGGAGCGAAGGGAGAGGATTGTCGATATTCTTAAAAAAGTGGATCTGGGAAAGGAATATCTCCAAAGAAAACCGCGCCAACTCAGCGGAGGAGAAATGCAGCGGGCAGCGGTGGCGAGGGCTTTTTCCATTTCTCCCAATCTTCTCGTCTGTGACGAACCGACCTCCGCTCTGGACGCATCGGTGCAGGCGTCGGTGCTCAACCTGCTGGTGGACTTACAACGCGATTCCGGGGCCTCCTATATTTTTATATCCCACGATCTGAACGTAATTAACTATTTAAGTGATAATATCATTGTGATGTACCTGGGAAAAATCTGCGAATACGGCAGGAAAGGCGAAGTGGTTGGGAATCCCTGCCACCCCTATACCGAAGCCCTCCTGTCGGCTGTTCCGGATGTCGACCCCGGTAAAAAGAGAAAAACCATACGCCTTGAGGGTTCGCCTCCGAATCCGACCAGAAAAATAAAGGGGTGTCCCTTCGCCGGTCGGTGTCATAAAAAGGTCGGTGTGATCTGTGATACGGTTCCGCCTCCCCGGGTCGATCTCTCGGATACCCATTTTAC
>CAZJIN010000164.1:0-6280 GCA_964545955.1 uncultured Sediminispirochaeta sp. | reverse complement strand
GTTGGATTCGGTTTCATTGGCGATATTTATGCTGCCCCCGGAACCGAAAACCTCCGCCCGCTGGTCATATCCGTACACCGCCTGTCTGCTGATGTCGATGAGGGCAATCGATCCGTTTTTCATTTTGAGGGTGGCCGTAGCGGTATCAAAGTCTCCTATTTCACCTATCTCACTACTGAAACAGACAGCACCGGCGGCGTAGACTTCCTCAACCTCGCTTCCACTGAGGAATCGAGCAATATCAAAATCATGAACCATCATGTCCATGTAGATACCACCGGATACTTTTAGGTAATCTACCGAGGGAGGAGCAGGATCTCGGGAGGTGATTTTTAGCACATGCACATCCCCGATCCTGCCTTTTTCAATATGGGATTTCATAGCTGCAAAGTGTCGATCGAACCGACGGTTAAAACCGACCTGGTATTTGATACCCGATTGTTTTACGACAGCCAGGGTTTTTTTTATCCTTTCAATGTCAAGGTCGATCGGCTTTTCACAAAACACATGTTTTCCCGCCTCCGCCGCTTCGATCGAAATGGAGGAATGTGTCGCCGTGGAGGAACAGATCAGCACCGCCTCAATCTCGGCGTCCTCGATAATGTCCCGATGGTTCTTGGTGAGTTTTGGAACTTCCAGAGCTTTAAGGGTCTTCCGCGCCTCGTCACTCATGTAGGGATCGGAAACGGTCTTGATTTCCACCCCGGGAAGATCGTAGGCGATACTCTTCGCGTGGGTAATCCCTATTCGCCCTGCCCCGGCAATGCCTACCTTGATTGATTTTTTCATATACTCTCCCGCTGTCATTAAAGTGTATTTCGAAATTTGCCTTAGTTTCCAAGCCAGGATTTCAAGCCCTGGCTTTTCCACCGACTATCATCCTTATGATATGATCGTGATTTTCAGGGTTCGGTACAGCCTCGCCAATGTAGCGACCACGCCGAAGTACCACCGCCCTGTCAGCAACCTCTGTAACATGTTCTAGATTATGAGAAATGATTATTACCGATACTCCGTTTTTCGGTAGTCGCTTCACCAGGTTTAGTACGTTTCTTGACTCCCTAGCCCCGAGAGCTGCTGTCGGCTCGTCGAGAAGAACTATGGTACTGCCGAAGGCGGCTGCTCGGGCTACGGCAATTGCCTGTCTCTGTCCTCCCGACATAAGTCCCACATCACTACGCGGGTTGGGAAGATTTACCTGGAGGTCGGCAATGATTGACCTGGTTTCATCCTCCATCTGTTTTTCATTGAGTACGCTGAGTGGGCCAAAACCTTTGTATCGTACCTTCTCCCTGCCGGCATATAGATTTGCCGCGACTGTGAGATTATCAAACAGTGCAAGATCCTGGTACACTGTTTCTATTCCGTTCCGTCGGGCATCGTTGGGAGATTTGAAATGAACCTCTTCCCCATTGAGTCGAATGATCCCGGAATCCAGAGGATGTACGCCACTGAGAGCCTTTATGAGTGTTGATTTACCAGCCCCATTATCCCCCAATAAAGCCAGGATCTCCCCGCGTTTCAGATGAAAAGAGACGTTGTCCACCGCAAGTACTGCTCCGAACCGTTTATGGGCATATTCGATTTCAAGTATTCTATCTTCCTCTTCGTATACGTTATTTTCAGATTTTCCAGGCTCTTTTTTGTTACCATCTTCTGTTTTCTGAGTCATTCATCAGCCTCCCAATTTTCATCGGGTTTTCCCTTCTCGGACTCTTCAGCCTGAACAGTCCTGAACCTCCCTTCAAGACGAAGACGCGTCACATCAAGGAGAACGGCAATTACAATCACAACTCCAATGATAACCAATTGCCAATGGGCGCTCACTCCAAGGAGATTCAAACCGTTGCGAATACTCCCAAGAATCAAAGCTCCAATAAGAACATTAAACACACGACCATGTCCCCCGAAAAAACTTGCACCCCCGATAATGACAGCAGCAATGGCATCAAGCTCAGCAAGCTGTCCTGCCGTTGGATATCCAGCATTGGTTCTACCTCCAACCACGATTGCAGCAAAGCCTGCTCCAACTCCGGCCAGTACGTATACGGAAATAAGCACTTTATCTACGGGAATACCAAGTCTCCGAGCGGCTTCATTGTTTCCGCCGACGGCATAGATCCATCGCCCCCAACGGGTGATCCTTGTTAACAATACGGTGAGAATCACCAGGATCACCACGAGGATAGCAGGAACAGGAACAGGTCCGATTCTTCCGGCACCCAGCCAACGGATATAATCCGGAAGACCAGGTATCGGTTTTCCATCTGATATCAAGAGCGCTATGCCGCGAGCTGCGTTGAGCATTGCGAGAGTAGGAATAAAGGGGTGAGGCATTTTTCCTTTTACAAAAATAAGTCCGTTTACCAGTCCAATGATCGCACCGGTACATACCATAACAGGAGCAACCAGCCAGCCTGCGTTAGGCAGGGAATGAAATACAATTGCGCCAGTTACGGTGCCGAGGGCCATAACTGAACCGACAGACAGATCAATCCCCGCGGTAAGAATCACGAGAAATACTCCAAGGGCAAGTATAGCTACAATTGATGACTGTACGGCAAGATTGCTAATATTGCGGGGTGTAAAAAAAAGCGGCTCCAGAATTGAGAGCACAATGATCAAAGCTACAAAAATAAGCACAGGCCCCGCCTGAACAACCCTTAGGGCAAAACGAAGTCCCTGTTTAGTCTGCGGTGTATGGGGTGCAATAATGAGTCTCTTTGCGTGTAAAAATTTAGGTTTTATTGCCTCGGAATCAGTTTTTTGTTCAGTTCCCATTCCTCTTCCAACTCCTCCGGTGCATAGCCTTTGCCTACACCAAGAAAATCACTGATCATACTTCTGTGCATAGAAGGTCAATCTCACCCATGATCACCATTCTCGAAAGAAATGGAATTGCCCGGAAAGAACCGGATTGATTCTTCACCCGGGCTAATTCTACTTTAGGATACCGTGGTGGTATTCACTTATTTCACATACTCCTCGGCATTTTCCATGGTGACAAGATCCTGCCCTGTATCGATCCTTTTGCTGATGGTTTTCCCCATGAGAAGATCACGAGCAGCCTCAACTCCCATATATCCCATCATGTAAGGCATCTGGGCAACGCTGGCATCCATCTCACCATCCAGAATGGATTGAGCTGCACCCGGATTTCCGTCAAATCCCATTATAAGGATATCGTCAAAAGAAATACCGGCACTTCTGACGGCTTCAACAGCACCGAGAGCCATCTGATCGTTAGCGGCAAGAATTGCATCCACAGCCCCATGCGCAGTGAGAATATCCTCGGTCACGGATACGGCCTTCGCCCTGTCCCATTCGGCGGTCAGTTGCTCCACAATCTCAATATCTGCTCCCGTGCTTTTAAGTCCCTCTGTAAAGCCCTGTATCCTGTGAACACTAGTGGTAACACCCGGTATACCTTCAAGAAGCGCTACCCGACTTCCTGAGGGCAGTTTTTCCGCTACGTATTTTCCAGCAGCCTTTCCGGCCGCTATATTGTCGGTACCGATAAAAGTTGCTTTTCCATCCCAGTCGGTAATATCCGTATCCACAAGAAGGACGGGGATTCCGTCCGCCACAGCCGATTCAAGAACAGGTCTCAGCTGAGCCGGCGCCGTGGGAGATACAACCAGAGCATCCGCTCCCCGGGTAATCATGTCCTCTACAAGTGCTATCTGTTCCTCTACCTGAGTCTCTGCGGTAGCTCCGTCGATGAACACTTCCACATTGTCGAATTCCTCACCTGCGGCTTCTGCTCCATCCCTCACGGCGTACCAAAACTCCTGATCCATTGCCTTTGTTACATAACCGACAATAAATCCGTCATCACCTTCCGCTTCCTGGCTACCACCGGCGAAAAGAACTCCCGATAATACCACCAGAAAAACCAGCATGAAAATTCCTTTACCCCTCATAAAAACCTCCTTGACGGGTTGCGCAGTATTCCAGCGCTTTGTTCTTTGCTGACTTATTCACATGCTGATATCTACAAACGCGGGATCACTGCAGATCTTGAAGCTCCTGCTTTGCAATAGCCCCATTGAAAATTTTTGTGCATCCAAATGAAGGCGCCTTCCATATGGATCGATAGGGAAACACGCTTACCCCCCATGCATTGAAAGCAAACGTTTTCTTTATTAAAAAATCATAACCCCAAAATTGTTATTTGTCAAAAAAACTTTTTTAAAATTATTGATTTTTTACTCAAAATTTTCTATAAAACAAGCTTTTTATCGATAAAAAATGGAGAATAATTCCTTTTTCTTTATTAGAATTGACAATTCTATAATATTTCCTTATTCTATATTGAGAAATTATTGATCAAACGTTTGTTTTTATAGGGTATTTATTTTGCGGTGTTACAAAAAATAAGATTATCTCATTCATAAAGCGTCCTTGGAACAGGAGAATCTTTCGGATATAATAATTTTGCTATGCCTTTTTGGAGATTCGATTATGAGTGCACATAGATGAGCGTTACTATCAAAGATATTGCAAAGAAATTGAACCTCAATTTTTCATCAGTTTCCCGAGCTCTCAACAATAAGCCCGGGGTGAGTGACAAAACACGCTCCCTGGTCATAAAGACGGCAAACGAGATGGGGTATTACCCCAACAGCCTTGCACGGGGCCTTGTGCGAAAAGCAACGAAAACCATCGGCGTACTGATCCCCGAGATAATCAACCCGCTTTTCAGTGAACTGGCCACGGGTATTCTCGAAACGACTAACGAATTGGGTTACGATATTTTTCTCTGTATCTCAAACTGGAACCCCCTCAAGGAGCGGGAGTACCTCCAGACCTTTAAGGCGAAGCAGGTAGATGGAATCATCATGAAATCCTGCGACGATTCTCTGGAGAAGCTTTCCGACAGTTTTACCATCCCGGTTGTAGGATATGAGACCTGGCCCAGCGAACAGAAACACAGCTTTGTCAGCACCGACAACGTAAAGGGCGGTTATATCGGAGGGAAACACCTACTGGAGTGCGGATATTCCAAGGTGGCCTACATCGGGGGAGCCGCTTACTCAAGCACCTACAACGAGAGGATTTCCGGTTTTCTTAAGTCTTTTCGGGATATGAACATCCAATATGACCAATCCCTGATCTACTCCGGGGATTATAATATGGTGTGCGCATACACACAGGCAAAAACGGTACTGAAAGACCATCCCGATATAGATGCGATCTTTGCGGGGAACGATGTGATGGCCCTGGGGGTGTTAAAATACCTCCACGAACAGGGGCTACAACCGGGGAAAGATGTAGGGGTAATAGGATTTGATAACATAGGTATCACCAGCCTTCCCCAAATTGACCTGACCACCATCGACCAACCCAGGTACAGTATCGGCAGAATCATCACTAAAGTCCTCATCGAAGAGATAGGAAACGCGGAAAAGGGGACCCGCATGCCTCCACAAAAGATCCTGCTGGAACCGGAACTCCTCCGGAGATCGACGACCCGCCGCGACTAATTAGCTCCCCGCCGGCAAATGCTATGCCGACGGGACCGTACCCCTTGAGATACCTAGAGTTTATGGAAGGGCCCACGGTGCGGAATATCATACACCGGTCGCCAGCCTTCACTTTGGGGTTCCTTCAGATAGGGTTTCATCTCCTCATTCGTTCTGAGGGTCACCTTTTCTACAGGTGGTACTTCTCCCGGGGGAAAGGCGTCGAGTATATGATCGTTCAGGAGAGTCAGGTATTTCAGGATAGCCGCGATGGGGCGCTTCGCCTTGCGGGCGGTCGCCTTCGTTGGCGCGCCGATCACCCCTTCGGGAACCGAGGCTAATTCGATACCGAAATGCCCCTGTCCCTCGGACCAGCGATGAGGACGTCCCCATGGATCAACGGACACGTCGAAATGCCCATCGGGCAGGAAGTTCTCCCCCCAGGCATCCACCGCCGCGCTCATATCAATCATATCCTTGAACATCAGCAGACCCACGGCGGTCTCACTCTCATCGGCATGAACAAAGGTCGTCTCCAGGCTGTCTTCCCGATCGATCGGGATAAAAAACTCCCGCACCGCCCGATGCCAGTCCAGCACCTGGTAGATCCCCGGCAGCTGAAAACGCTTCTGGAATTCCTGTATTGCCGACTCCAGCATCCAGAGCTGACCGTGGTTGTTGATGATGATGATTTTGCGGTAACCGTCGTTCCACAGTCCCAGCATCAGGTAGATGAGGGTTTCGCTGACGGTTTCCTGGGGCAGCATGATGGTGCCGGGCATCCCCATGTGGTGATAGGGATGGCCGCCGTAGTT
>CAZJIN010000163.1:0-6294 GCA_964545955.1 uncultured Sediminispirochaeta sp. | reverse complement strand
CAAGTTCTTAAGGGCTTCCGCCTGGGGGATGGTACGCGGAAATCCGTCAAGGATAAAACCCTTTGCGATATCTCCTTCCTTCAGTCGCTGCTGAACCATTTCAATGGTGATGTCGTCGGTAACCAGTTCTCCCTGATCAAGAATGATCTTCACCTTCTGTCCGAGTTCAGTCTCTTCATTGATGTGCTTTCTGAAGAGATCGCCCGTAGAAATGTGGGGTATTCCGTAATGTTCCTTTACCTTCGTCGCGATGGTTCCTTTTCCTGCACCGGGGGGTCCGAGAAAAACAAGATTCATATGAGTGCTCCCTCCTCTTCCTGATGTATGTGAGGCAGGTCTCTGAGGGGGGTGTCCCAAGATTCTTCACATTCCGTCGAACAGAAATCTTCAGTCTGACCCATATCAACCCTGAAGAATCTTCCGCAGTTTTTACAACGACCGTATTTCGTGCTGCAGGCTTCACTGCAGTAATAACTTCGAACGGCTTCGGACTTCCCGACGAACTGCCCGCAGTTGCGACACCGAATATATCCCTTTTCCCGCTTCATAGGTGATAATAATAGTACAAAATGTGTTTGATGTACACAATTTTGATGTATATAATACACCCGAAACAAATCATTTCTTATTCAACACAGGGAGGAACCAAGATAAATGTTGCAGAACTCATCACCTTTGTAGTCTATTTCATCGCTCTTATGGGAATAGGCTGGTATTTTTACAAGAAGACCGTGAATATTGAAGACTACCTGCTCGGGGGGAGAAATATGGGCAAATGGGTAACGGCCCTTTCCGCCCAGGCCAGTGATATGAGCGGTTGGCTGCTCATGGGACTGCCGGGAGCGGTATTTATTGCAGGGGTGAATCAAAGCTGGATAGCCATAGGGCTTTTTTTGGGCACGGTTGTAAACTGGTTGCTGATTGCGCCGAGGTTGAGGGTCTTCACCGGTCGCACCGGATCACTGACGATATCTTCTTTTCTGGAAGACAGGTTTCAGGATCCCTCGGGACTTCTCCAGATAGTTTCTGCAATTATCACACTTATTTTTTTTACCATCTATGCCTCAAGCGGATTGGTAGGCGCGGGAAAACTCTTTGAATCCATGTTTTCAATCGACTATAGGATAGCCGTTCTGATTGGAGGAGTTGTCATAATTCTCTATACCTTTCTGGGAGGCTTCATGGCGGTCTGCTGGACCGATCTGTTTCAGGGAAGTCTAATGTTCATCGCAATTATCCTGGTACCGACGGCGGCTTTCTTTGCGGGTAACGGCATATCCGGTATCAGTGAGGCCATGACCCTCAAGAATATTTCCGGTTCTATCATACCGCCGGGAGCCTTTCCCCTCCTTGGTATTATTTCCACCGCCGCCTGGGGTCTGGGCTACTTCGGGCAGCCCCACATTCTTGCGCGATTCATGAGTATCAAGTCGGTGAAAGAGCTTCCCCGATCAGCAACTATTGCCATTATCTGGGTAGCCTTTTCTCTGGGGTTTGCAGTAATTGTAGGGCTTGTGGCAATTCCCATGTTTCCCGAAGTGAGCGGGGGAGACAGTGAAAAGGTGTTTATCTATATGATCAGGAACCTCTTCACCCCCTGGATAGGCGGTATTCTCCTGGCGGCTATTCTTTCCGCCATCATGTCGACCATCGATAGCCAGCTGCTTGTTTCTTCTTCTGCTCTTACCGAGGATTTTTACAAAAAGCTGATAAAAAAAGATGCAACCGAAGGAGAACTTATCGTGATCGGACGAATCAGCGTGCTGATTATTTCCCTGATTGCCATGCTGCTTGCACTCAATCCGAGTAACAGTATCCTCGGTCTTGTGTCTTACGCGTGGGGAGGTTTCGGTGCGGCCTTCGGTCCTGTGATTATTGCCGCGCTGTTCTCCTCGAGGACGAACTGGAAATCCGCCCTGGCGGGGATGATAACGGGAACTCTGGTGCTGGTGATTTGGGAGCGTCTCGGACTGGGTGCTTACATATACGAGATCGTTCCCGGTTTTGTTGCCAACAGTATTGTAATATTTATTGTCAATCGATTCACTAAACCTGAGAAGGCAGAACACTTTAAGGATTTCGTGGATGATTTCAAGGAGGCTACCCGAAGCTGAGGTAAGCCTGTTCGAAATGGTTCTAAGCCCGGGGATGGGCTATTTTTCTTCAAAACTGAAGAACTGCCTTTCCTGCATTTGAACAAAAAGGACGGCCAGACCTTCGGAGAGATCTTCTCTCCTGATTGATATTCCGGGGGGTACCTGGATTTCAGCGGGAGAGAAGTTCCATATTCCCACTATACCTGCTCGAACCAGGGCGTCCGTTATGGTCTGGGCGGAGGCGTGGGGAACGGTGAGAATCGCCATACGCACCTCATGTTCGGTGATAATACGATCGAGGCTTTCCATCGGGTATACCATGGTATGATATATAAGCTTGCCCTGTTTGGCGGGGTTGTTGTCAAAGGCTGCCACGATTTTCAAATTCCGCTTTACAAATCCCTCGTATCCCATAAGGGCGGTACCCAGTGATCCCGCACCGATGAGAACGGCAGGGGTGGTGTTGTCCCATCCTATAAAATTCCTGATAGCACTGATCAGGGCGTGAATGTCATAGCCCACCTTCGGTTTTCCCACGATTCCGGTGAAGGCCATATCTTTTCTGATCTGGATTGGCTTGAGATCGAGTTCTTCCGCGATATCAGTCGCTGAAACAGTAGTTTTCCCCCGGGTCTGGAAGGTCTCCAGTACATTGAGATACCGGGGCAGTCGCCGCAGTGAAGGCAGTGGTATGTTGATCAAGCTCTCCTCCGATAGTCTAGTAAACATTTATCGATAGAAAAAGTATTTACTGTATCGTGCATTTTAACAGAGGCCATGGAGGTTGACAAGTAAAAACCACTTTCGATTCTATAATTGTTCAACGGGGGTGAGGATGGTTGACGCGGCCTGGTAAAAGGCCGCGGAAGCCGGTCGGTGCTGGAAACTAATCAGAATTCCAAGGCCACTGTTCACCGCTTCATGCACAAAGGCGCTCGTAAGGCGAGCGTAGATCTCTCCCGAGGCTCCCGACTTTCGAGTGGAGGATCGGGTTTTTCCGGTGTGGGCGTTTTCCTCATGCCGACCACGAAAGGGACCGGTAAACACAAGGTCCTGCAGTTCGAAGGTCTTGCTCATCACTTCAAGCTGGCGGGTTACCAGGGGAAAGAGTTTTTTTATCAGGGAAATGTACTTCCTTCTGTACTGATCGGAGTGATTCACAAGGCTTATTATTTGGCTGTGACGGTCTCGCTGAAGGACACCGCCGTTCTCCCGTCGTCGGGGTACAAAACCGTTGAGGGTATCGACTATTTTGTCCGATTGGAAGAGCTTGTAAAGAGAAAAGTAAAACATCAACAGTCCGGACATGTTTTTCATATCAGGGTGTGGGCCTATCTCTTCGGCAAGGAACATCAGGAGCGCGGTGATTTCCCTGTCCAGGGCATGTCCTGGATCTCCCCCGGGGGTGATTCCGGAAAAGAGGTCGAACCGTGATTCCTCGACCTCTTCTTTTTTTGTGAGAAGCGACAGTGTTTTGATCATTTGAGATCTCACGCGGTTGGCGGAACACCGTTGAAAGTAGGACGTCAGTCCCTTCTCCTGCGTTTCTGTGAAGAGTGACCCGGCCTTCGGGGGTAGCTTTGACAGGGAGAGTTGATTTTGCAGGATGGAATGGAGAAACTCACCGAAATCCCGGACAGCAGTGGCTGGATCGAAGGATACCGGCAGTCCACGGGTGAAGCCCCGAAGGAGCTGGTTCATCCGTGTTGATATAAGCAGTTCAGGAGAGATCTGCGCGAGAAGAAGGTCGTAAAGCCCATCAATAGTGGAGCGCATGTTCCGGGTCAGCTGAAGGAGTACCGCAGGTTCTCCCTGCAGTAGGTCGAGGCTCGGATCTTCGGGGATATACCCGCAATGTTCAAGCTCAAACTCCCCGTGATCTACCCGTTCCTCCGGAGGCATATTGCGATTGTAGGTGCCGATGATATCCGTGGGGTTAAAACCCCCAACTGAGAGCGGTCGATACCTGTTGTGCCATATAAAGAACCTGTGTTTCTCGGAGTAGTCGGCCGCGAAACGAAGGTAGTTGACCGCGGCAAGGTGCGCCGCGGGTTCCGGGTTTGTCACCACCACGATTCTGTCGGCCATGTCAAGAAACTGAAGGTTTTCCTGTTCATCGGCACCGGCGGCCATGTCGAGTATGATCAGGTCAAAATCCTTCTTCATCCCTTCCCAGAAGTGATCCTTCAGGAGTTGATACAACTGTTGTCTCTCCCCGTGGCCGGTCTTGCTAAGTGGAAAAAGAAGCTCCAGGCCGTCGAAAAGCTTTATCATGTACTCTTTGTAGTTCTTTTCGGGATCAAGGGTCTTCGGTATTGAATCTATTTTTGATTGTGGAATATCAAGGATTGAGGCAACATCCGACAGTGGATCGATATCCACGAGGACTACCTTCTTTTTCATACCCACCGCGAATAAAGCCAAATTAGTAGCGGTAGTCGTCTTTCCCACTCCTCCTTTGCCGGAAGCAAGTGCGATTGTATATGCCATAGTAAATTATGTATCATAAAAAAAAGATTCTGTACAGTAATCACATTCTTTGAACTGTTGTGGATATTATGCTATTATTAAAGAAAACAGATTGATCAACGGAGGGTTTGATGGCTTCCAAATCCAGAATCGGTGTCTCGTCCTTGCAAAACACCCTGCCCCTCGACCAGGTGTATGCCCACGCAATGGAAATCACGGAAAAGTATGCGGACGCGCCTGATTACGCCGTTATCTATATAGAAGAAGTGCTGAAGAACAACGGTCTATACGAACTTGATGATGAGAAGATAAGCGATCTGAAGAATAGAATCGCAGAATTGAAGAAAAAGGCTGAAGATTTCGGGCACTCGGAATCAATCGAAAATGTCCGCACGTTTGTTCGGGAAAAGGATGCCGCGATCGAATTGGAACGGGCCTCCGAGGAGATTAGTTTTCGAAAGAGGATCGAGGAGTTTTACCTCCCGAAACAACTGGTCAGCGCGATAATCGAACGAGGGGAGATACCGAATACCACCTCGGAAGAGTTTATCGGTATTGGCTTTATTGATATAGCGGATTATACCTTTCTATCGAAGTTTCTTAGCCCCAATGAAAACCAGACTGTTCTCAATGGTCTGTACGCGGCCTTCAACTATGTGCTGAACCGTCACGGCGGGTATCTGAATAAGATTGAAGGGGACAGTCTGATGTTCCATTTTGGCGGGACCCTGGACCCAAAGACGAGGGATTTGAGTCGAACGGAGCAGGAACGTCATATTGCCAGGGAGCTTTTTTTTACCTGTGTGGAGATGCAGAGGGTTGCCTTCCTCTTTAACCAGGCCAACGATCGGTTTCTCTACAACGAGGGACACGATACCCGAGAGTCTGTACGCCGCGCTTATGATATCATTCGCACCCTGAGAACAAGTAATGAGCTTTCACCCTCTATCAACGCTTTCTTTCAAATTCGAGTCAGGATAGGCGCCAATATAGGTGAGGTTACCGTGGGGAACTTTGGGCCGGAGGGTGCAAAGCAATGGGACATAATCGGTGTTCCGGTCATCAAGGCAAAGCGAATGGAGGCTACAGCCCCGGTCGGAGGATTCAGGATTTCCGAGGCTTTTTATAATATCCTCAAAGAAACGGGAACCGTGGATGAGTATTATCGACGATTCAAGCGGGAAGCGGAGGCGCTTTTCGGTAGCTTCAAACATATTACGATGGACGAGCTTTTCCGGTTTGGCAAGGTGACCCTGAAGGACAAGAGAAACGCGGAGTTTAACACCTACAGTGTACAGGTGAATCCGGGCCTACCTGCAGCGATAATGAACCAGGTGGATCTGCTGATAAATAAAGGGCAGGAGGGGACAGCCAGGATTCTGGACATGTTAAAATACTACCGCGGCAACCGGTTCGTGATAAATGGACTCGAATCCGTATTCGCCCGACGTGGGATCAACCTGAGAAAATACGAATTACTCAGGATAATATCTTCGGGTCTCTACGAAAAAACCCTTAAGGAGCACGACGGTGACAAAGAGTCCTCCCACATGGATATAGGCTCCCAATACTCCCTTTTCAATCTGTTTGAGCTATTGGGGAAGGTTCAGGATACCGTCAAAATCGACCATACACCCGACAGGCCCGGTTTTGAATTCACGTCTTACGAGCAGCACCGTGTTGCCTCACCCAAAAATCTAACCGTAATCTTCTGATGCCTCATCTAAAA
>CAZJIN010000162.1:0-6313 GCA_964545955.1 uncultured Sediminispirochaeta sp. | reverse complement strand
TCCGAGGCTCCGCCCTCTTCACCCCCTGCCATAAGGTCGGAGGAGAAGTGCTGATCGATATCTTCTCTCACGGTAGATCTTCGACGTGAGAATGACGCGAACGCGGCATCCTGAAAGCCCTTCGATACACCATGGAGAAACTCGTTCAGTACGTTGGCCATGCCGTCGAGGGTTGCCTTTTTTCTTTTTATCGATGTGATATCCACATCAAGGAGGAGTCCCGGCTGTATATGGTAAGGATTGATCATATAATCAAATCGGTTAAACTCTTCCTGAAGAAATTGGAGTCGCTCTTCCATGACCCTTCTCTGTACCGGATAACGAAACCCGTACATGTTCTGCATCTTTTCCTTCATCAGGGTAAGCTGCCTGTTCACCTTGTCCTTATCCAATACGTAGGTCCTGTTCATCTTCTCAACCTGGGTTTCCGCCGGTTGGATAAAAGAGACTTCATCCCATACCTTGTCGATATCCTCGTACAGGGGATCACCGGTTTTATCTTTTATCTTGCGCTTTATTTTGCTTTTCTTGATCTTTGCGAGATCGCTGTAATCGGTAATACGCTTCAGGAGTTTTGTGTCTTCATACACCATATTCAGCACATCCCAAATGTGTTGGACCTCTACTTCGAAGGATTTAATCTGTACATCGTAAGCCTTTCTTTCTTCAATCAGCTGCGCGTTATCAAAATATTTAAGCTTGATGATATAGCGTTCATCGGGGAGATCCTTGTCGTGGGTATCTTCATATTCACGAATCACCAGCTCTCTGGCATTCTTGAGGTTCTCAATGTACTGATATCCCATCTTGGATGTATCGAGAATACTGGTAATGCTGTTCACCGCGGTGTTGAAACCACGGTTCCTGATATTTTCAAGATCTATGATTTTCTTCAGATTCTCGCGAATATTCAAAGAATCAAACTCCTCGGGATCAATCTCCGCGCGAAGTCCCTCTACCCTGTCCATGAGCTGCTTGCTCATAATCTGATAACGCTTTGAACTCGGGTTGTCCACCTCGTCTCCGGTGTGGTTCTGTACCCGCTTCATTCTTTCAAAGATGATCTCGCCGTCGCTCATCTCCTCCTTACCCTCTTCCATGTTCTCATCCTTGAGCAGTTCGATCTCTTTGTCGATCTGGTCCATGATATGTTTTGAAAGGAGGTCCTTGATAATATACTCTACCGTAGCCTGATAGTGAAAAATTGGGCTGATCAGCTCTGAATCGAGGATATTTACGGAAAGCTTCACATCACTCACCGTCTTTGGTTTGAAACCATTGTCTTTGAACGCACATTTTACCACTGAATACGCGTTTTCACCTCGTATAAAAGCACCTACGTCGGTCTTCTGACGGAGGAGGGAATTAGTCAGGTTCTCAAGATCGTTGACCCCCCGCTGGATATGCCCCTGAAGGTGACCGTACATGTTCACAATCGACTTCTCAATCTCTCCTGTATTGAACCGATCCATTCCGCCGACTTCATCCAGCAGGGAAGAGATCTCCTTCGGAGTATACCTGCTGGTTACCTTCATTTCCTCACGGTCAACAAAATTCCTGACCTTTTTGAGCATTTCATCTTCAGAGGTAACGATATAACGGTTGAACATGTTCTGATAGTTCTGGTTGAAGTAGTTGTAGAGCTTTTCCTTGATCCCCCCCATGACTTCCAGTCGTTCCAGCACCTCCGGGGGAAGCCTTGAAGCAACGTGATTGACAACTTTATCCACTTCTTCGGATAACAGTCGATCTACTTCCGCCTGCTGGTCCCTGCTCTCCTGGGCTAAGGAATTTCGAGATCCAACAGCACTTCTCTTCGTCGGGTGAAACACCATCGGGCTTTTCGGTAAATCTATACTTCCCATTATACTCTCCTTAATGTTCTCATTCTGTTTTGCAATAACCTATTCATCAACATTAATAGATTATCAATATGTTGTGCAAAATGTAAAGCACGTTTTTTTTTTTATGCAATTTTTTCACTTCTTTTACTCGTATAATCATGATAGTATATCACTGATGAAAATGCAAATCAGCAAGATACAGATTTTTACCTTTATTCTGATTGTTTTTTTTACATCGGGTGGGATAAATTCACTTCGTGCCGAATCCAGGACCGGCAATCTGGACTTTTTCATGCTGATAGACCGTTCTCTCTCAATGGTTGAAGAATTTTCAGCTGTACAGGACTACGTGGAGGGACAGGTTATTCAGGATCTCCTTCAAACCGGAGATTACATCACCGTGATTGCCTTTTATGGTGACAGGCAACATGTTGTTTCTGGAATTATAGGTACGGACCTGACGAAGGCGAAAACGAGCGAATTAATCGATTCTCTTGCACCGGACCGCCACTATACCGATATTGGATCCGCCCTGGATGAACTGAATCAGACAATGGAAGAGGTTTCGAGAACAGGTTATCCCGATTACGCGCTCCTGCTTACCGACGGAATCCATGAGGGTCCTCCCAACAGCCCGTACTCCGGCAAGACGAAATCCTTTGAGCACCCTATGCTGCGAAGGGTTAAAAGAATCTCTAGGAACAACTGGAGAGTTGAAATCCTGGCTTTCACAGTGAGAGAAGAGGCCGGCCGCCTGGCATCCGATGTTATCGCAGCATGGCAAAACCGCAACTGAGGACTATATGATCAATTACAGGAGTATTACCCAATTTCTACAGACACACTCTAGCTTTATTCTCACCGCCCACGAAACCCCCGACGGAGATGCCATCGGAAGTGAATGCGCCATGTATTCCGCCTTGAAATACCTCGGCAAACAGGTCATGATCTTCAATGCCGACCCTACTGCTGAAAAGTATAAATTTCTGGCTTGCTCAAAAAATATCGTAATTCTTCATGATAATAAGCAGCTTCCCGATAACATTTCCGAGTACGTGCTCTTGATACTGGATACCAACGACATTCACAATATCGGAGAAGTTGCAGATATCGTTATCCCCAGGGTGAAAGAGTACTTTATCATTGATCATCACGAATCCGATGACAATATCATCCTTGAGAATCACATCGAAAAGTCGGCTTCTTCAACATGCGAAATTCTCTACAACCTCTTTTTAGAGATGAATATCCCCGTCACGCCTGAAATAGCCCGGTCTCTCTTTACCGGAATCGTGTACGACACGGGCTCCTTTATCTACCCGAAAACCTCAGCCGAAACCTTCCGAATCGCCCATATTCTGGTGAAAAAAGGTGTTGAACCCAACTATATCTATCGGCGTATTTATGAAAGCAACTCTATTTCCGCCCTCAGACTTCAATCGAAGGTTCTTGCGAGCCTGGAACTCTTCTACGATCAGCACGTAGCCTCTCAGACCATGACAAAGGAAGATATCGCGGAGTGCGGGGCCATCTATGAGGAAGCCGATACTCTTATAAATATCCCCCTCAAAAGTGAAAAAGTGATGGTGTCCCTGTTTTTCAAAGAAAATGAGACAGGCGTGCTTCGATGTTCCCTCCGTTCAAAAGAAAATATCGATGTAGCTGAAATTGCCCAGTATTACGGAGGAGGAGGACACAAAACCGCCGCTGGTTTTAAGAGCAAATGGCCCCTTGAAACAATAAAACAAAAAGTGTTAGATAAGTTATCGAAGTACTTCGATGATTCTCCCTGATTTTTTTTGTGAGCGGTATGGACGGTAAGAAGAATAGACTTTTTCATTGTGTTCTCATCACTCTTTTGTCCGTGGTGGTGTTTGTCTCCTGCCAACAGTCACCGGAGGACCGGAACGCCCCCCTCTACCTTCAGAAGCCAAAGGAAATCGATCTTCAGGAAGAACAGCCCCAAAGCCCTTCCCTCTCCTCAGATCGGGACGGAAATGAGTACCAGACTGAGAACACCCAATTCCCGAGGGTGCAGCTCCCCCAGGAGTACCAGCTCGTGCAACTGATCGATGTGAACATTGATCTCGACCGACATGAAGAGCAGATACTCGTAGGCCAGAAGAGGGTCTCGGAAACAAACTCAATCGGCGTTTTTGTTGCCGATTATGATGAAATCCGCAATCGATACACCATAGTCTGGAGTTCCGACACCCTGGCCATGCAACGCAAAGGACTGCAGGTCACCGTTCTCGATACCACAGGCGACCACAACCTCGAAATAATCTGCAACGGTATTACCGACAGAGGCCATCAAACCATCGACGTTTTCCGTAGAACGGCATCCCGGGGAGAATTCGGGCTTTACTTTGATTCAATTCTTTCCCTTACCGTGGACGGCACTATTGAACTCGAAGACACAAAGCGCGGTCAGTCCTACCAGAACGGTATTTCCAACGGTATCAGTTTTCCCGTTATTACAAACAGCAGAGACACCGGTTCTGAACGTTTAAGCGATATTGTTCGAAGGACCTATATCTGGAGAAACGACACGGGAAGTTATGCGATGGTACTAGAGAAAAAGGTCTCCGGCGCCGAAATCGAAGACCGTCGTTTGAAAGAGTTGTTTGAAACCGGCCGTGAAGAGTTTGAGAAGTTCCTCGATGGACCGTGGCTTTACCTTCGAACATCCGATAAACAGTCACCGGAGGGGTCCCAGCCGCTTATACATTTTAACAGCAAAGACAAAAGTATTACCCTTTTTTCCGGCACGGTTCAGGAAATCTACATATGGAACAGCTCACAACGCTTTCTCGCAAACAGCCTTGCGGTTCGAGGTGAGAATGATATCATACCCTTCATGCGTATCGATATCTCGGTCTATGTCCAGGACCTCAACCACATCAGGTTGATGATCTATGATATCGATTCTCACAACGGTCAGAGAAGCACCAATACCTTGTGGTCCGGGGTGTATCAGAAAATCGGAGAATCCGTACAGAACTCATTTCTCCCCGTCAATGTCAATAGTCAATCCTCACAATCCGAGTTGCCTCGCCTTACAGGGGTCTACCGAAGTGATGAGGGTTATGAGATACAGTTCGATCCTCCGAGGTTCTCCCTTGAAGGGGAAGGCGGTTCAATAAATGGGGGCTTCTCCCTTTACAACATGGGGAGCGACATACTTGAACTAAAAGTCCTGAATAACCATGGGATAGCAGTTGACCGCAGGATTTTTTCATTTGATTATTATGAAGAAAAAAACACGGGAGAGATTATCCGTCGACTTTTCCTCCTGCCGGGCCGGATCGGCGTTCACGGTTTCAAGCCCATGTCGAAACAGGTTATCCGCTACGAACAAATAGAACAGATCGATGAATCCGAACAAAACTAATTCAATAAACGGGATAGCCTTCGAAGCCCTTCTCTTTTAAATTGAGAATTATCTTCTCTTCCGCTTCTCCAAAGGCGATGGGAACCAGTACACGGTAGTATATCTTTCCACCCGATTCCTTCTGCACTACTATCGCGTGAAACCCTTCACGTTCCAACTCACGTTGCATATAACCGGCATTGTCGGCGTCCCTAAAGCTTCCGGTCTGTATCGCCCTGCTGCCTTCAATTTCAGGGACCTCTTTTTTCTTTGCTTCGTCCTTCTCGCCATCCCGGAATTCCGACCCTGCCGTGGATCCTCTCAGCAGTCCCATGCTTATTTCCACCGTGGGAACTACATCCACACTTCCCTGAATCAGTCGATATTCCGGTGAATCCGGATAGATTTCGGACAGCTGTTGAAGAAGCTCCGCCGCCGATTTTTTCGCCCTATCAGTCCCTCCCATCTTATCATCCAGGGATCTGAAAACCAGCCAGAGGTTGTAGAGCGCGTCTGCGGGAAGTATTTTTTTTTCATTGAATACTGATTCGGCCAGCTCCAGTGCCTTCTTCGAATTATCCTGGTGCAGATAGACACGCGCCTCCTGTATCTTTGCACGCTGAATCAGGTCCCCAGAGCCTGAATCTTCACGAATCTGACGTGCCTGCATGAGAGCCTGCCGGTATTCACCCAGATCGATGAGAAGCAGCATGGAATTGTAAAGTGAGGCATAATCACGTTTTTCGGCAAGTGAAAAGGCCGCCGACTGGAAGTGAAGCTGGGCTTTTTCGAGACGTCCTGTTTGCTCCTCGAGCCTCGCCATATCCAGTAGAAGGGTGTGGCGATGTTTATCTTCCTCAAGGACGGGGAGGTATTTTTGCATAATCTCCAGGGCTTCCTTCGGATCGGACAGGTTCCGATAGCTTTCCGACAAGACCTCAAAGAAACCGGGCTCTCCAATGAGACTATAAAGATCCTCGACCTCGGTCAGATCATTCCCCTCCATCTGAGCAAAACCGGGAAAAGCGCAGAGAATAAAAAACAAAATAATAAGAAGGCCGATCCTCAAAATTTCCGTCCTATTTATACACGCCCC
>CAZJIN010000161.1:0-6319 GCA_964545955.1 uncultured Sediminispirochaeta sp. | reverse complement strand
CCGGTCTTCAGGTTCGGTTGGGCCCTCTTTTTCGTTCTCAGTTTCAGGGGAGGACTCTGCCTCCGACTCCGTCTTCTCTTCCCCGGAATACAGGGGCGTATCGTCCTTCTCGTCGTAGAGCTCCTGCTGGGGAAATGCCGCCACTCCGCTCGTGGTGAAGAGGAGCAGCAAAAACGCGGTGAGGAGAAAAAACGTCATAAAAAGGCGATTATTTTGTTTCATTCAACATCTCTCAAATAGTCTAAGATCCTGCTGATGGTGGAATTCCCATGCAGTGGTTTAATAATTATCTCATTCACGCCGCAGGATTGCAAATACTCGGCTCCCGCGTCGTCACTGGTGATGGCAATAATCGGAATTTTGCTGTCTACTTTTCGAATCTCCAGGGCGACCTGGTCACCGTTCATGGAAGGCATGTAGTAGTCAAGGATCACCATGTCGAAGGTACCGGCGTGGTATTTCTCGAGGGCTTCGACACCGTCCTTCGCCAGCTCGCATTCGACGCCCTCCTTCTCAAGGCGAAGCTGAATGACTTTGCGATTCGTGAACTCATCCTCGGCGTATAAAACTCTCCTGGATCCCATTTTGCCCATTGTAGAGTAAAGGATATACTGAGTCCAGTACCACGAAGGCCTAGGGTATCTGCGTTCTCAGCCAGTCTCCCAGTTCCTCGATCTCGGCACGGTTGTCGGGCGAAGACTCCGCCGTCTTTTTCAAAACAGCTTCGATCGACCTGCCGCTGTAGGGTATATCCCTCAGATCCTGCATCAACGTGGCTATCATATTGGGGAGAATGCTGTCGGAGTAAATCTTGGTTTCGGTGATGGTACCGCCCTTTGTGTCGATGAAAAGTTCCATCCTGCCCCAGGAGAAGCGTTCGGTCATATGGTGGGCAAAATTCGGGGTTTTGCCGAAGCGCCAGTTCCAGTCGCTCATCTGGTCGAAGTAGTTCTGCAGGTGGGGGATACTCCGAAGTTGATGGTGGTCGAGGATTTCCGGTTCACAGGTCTCTCCGTAGGTGAAAAAAAATTCCCGGATGATCCCCTGACAGAGATCCTCATGGTTCAGTTGAGGATTGAAATCCTTCAGGTTGGCCACCCTCGATTTCACGGATTTGATACCCTTGGACTGGAGCTTCTGTTTGTCCGGAGTGAGGTAGTTGGAAATCCTGGTGAGGTCCACATCTATGAGCAGGGTGCCATGGTGGAAGGCCCGGTCGTTGCCCAGTTTGAACGCGCTGCCGGAGACCTTTTTTTCATTTACCACGATGTCGTTCCGTCCGGAGGCGGTGGCGTCAATATCAAAATTCTTGAGTGCCCGAATAATGATGTCGGTGTTGCGTTCTTTGCTGTAGTTCTCCCGGCTGGACATAAAGGTGAAGTTGGTGTTGCCGAGATCATGGAAAACCGCCCCTCCCCCGGACTGACGGCGGGCGAGTTTCACCCCATCCTGTTCCATCTTCCGGACATCGCACTCCGTCCAGGGGTTCTGGTAGCGTCCGATTACCACGGTATTGTCGTTGCGCCACAAAAAAAGAATATGGTGATCGGTATCCATCTCTTGAAAAATATAATCTTCAGTCGCTAAATTGAACCAGGGGTCGTGGGTATCCGAAATGAGCACTCTGACGGCGGACATGAAAATCTCCTTCAAAATTGGTAGTAACAAAAAAGCTTTCTCTATTAGTATGCGTATACGTACACCGTGTCAAGAAAGAATTCCCTGGGCGGCGGGGCGCTTGGGCGGTGACGATTGCGAGGCCCTGATTGGCCCGTGTGATTGGCCCGTGTGATCGCGGGGGAGCGAGCGCGCGACGACGGTGCTGAACAGGCTATGAGACGACTGGCGACGGCGCATTTTTTTCTCTATACTTCTGGTGAACAGCGCGTCGACTTAGCCTTCGTCGCTATTGGCGGAATCAGAATTGATGGAATCAGAATAGAAATGGAGTACTACACATATATGGAAAAAAAGGCTTCAATCCTCGTGGTGATGGTTCTTTTTCTCTCATTTTTCTCGATGATGAGCGGGGTTGCGGCTTTCGCCCAGGAAACCCCTGAAAACGACGGACTGGTGCTGATGGATGTTCCGGTGTTTTACGGGGAGGAACATTTGCTGGCACGTCTGGAACACCTCCCCTCGGGTCGTTCGAAACCTGTCGGGCTGCTTCTCTCCGGGGGCTCGGCAAGGGCCTTTGCCCATATCGGGGTCCTCAAACGCCTTGAAGAGACCGGGTACGCCCCCGATTTCATTGTGACCAACTCGATGGGTTCGATCGTCGGGCTGCTCTATGGGGCGGGGCTTTCCCCCGACGATATTATGAACCTGATAAACAAGATCGAGATGTCCCGGCTCTTCGAGCCGGAGCTTCCCCTCAAGGGGGGAATCCTCAATGCATCCACCTTCATAGAGCTGATGGAGGAGCTCATCCCATATGATGATATTCGGAATCTGCCGATTCCAGTAATAGTGGTGTGTGAGGATCTCAGGAGCAAGCGGAAAATTATTCTCGCCGAGGGAGATTTTAGCAAGGTCCTGGCCGCATCCTTTGCCCTGCCCGTCTATTTTCGTCCTCAGGAGATGTACGGTCACCTTCTGATTGACGGAGGGGTTTCCAATCTCGTGCCGGTTTCGATTCCCTACCGGTACACCGACCGGGTAATGGTGTCTACAACCTTTTATCAAAAAGAATTGAACCTGAACAATCCTCTCACCATTCTCAACGTGGCGATGGATATCTCAAAATCCCGCAGCGGAATAACAGACTTGAAAACTTTCGATCCCCTCTGGATTCGCTGCGATGTGGAGACTTTTTCCTTCATGGATTGGGGTGCGATGGAGGAAATCGCCGGCCATGGCTACCGATCCGCAAGTCTGGCCCTGAGCGGTAATTCCAGGCTGCGGAGGTTTGAACAACGTGACGCGTCCTACCTGGAGGAAACCCACGCAAAAGCCCTGGGTGCCGCCGAAAGTGGCTTGCGTGAGTATATGCTCAACGGACTGGTGAGTACGGAGCCCGTTCTGTCGGGGGCAAAACTGGGGATCGAGCTGGAAAAAGACCTCTATGGACGACGGTATTTCGGTGACCGGAACAGGTTTTCCGGAGGAGCCTATCTTCGACTTGGGTATGGGCTTCTCGACGGGAGGGCCTTTTACCAGCCCCGGTGGCTGAACCAGTATCAGTATCCCGGGGAATCCTACGCGGGTACAAGTCTACGGGTTGAATTGAATCCCGCGGGGAGGTTTCGGTTTTCCGGAAGCACGGATCTGAATTTTGCTGAAGATCCGGTACACCCCTCCGAATGGAGCTTCCATTCAACCTGTTCCGATGCAGGCCTGTCCATCCCCTTCAGGCTCGGGAACAAGGTGCGGGTCGAACCGTTGGTGAGAGGGGAGTACAAAACCGACGGAGACCTGAAAAATAACGGCGCCCTGGTCCTCGGAGGAATGAAGCTCTCACCGATTTTACAGAATAGCCGTTTCAGCACGGAGCTCGAAACGGCTTTTTTCTATGACGACACCGGCAGGACCGCCTTCGAAGGGGAGCTTCTCACGCAAATCCCGGTTACCGCTTCTCTCACCTTTGCCCAGCGGGTGATGACAAGGTTACCGATCCTGGAGTCCGGGGACGTACCTTATTTCCCCGCTGATTATTACCGGACAATCACCGAACCTGAAATCCTGAAGAACCTGGCCGTGAGTAACAGCTCTCTCATCTTCGGTTTCTCAACATGGCAGCCGACCTTCGGGGAGACGATTATCCTTGAGAGTTTCACCCTGGGACCTTTTTTTGATGTCCGATCCGGCGGAGGGGTGCACGAGTATGTGGTAGGGGGGATGATAAACCTGGAGATGAGCCTGATCGGCTTAAAACCCTTCCTGATGCGCTTTGATCTGGGATGGGGTGAGGAACAAGGAGTAGTAGCACATCTCAGCCTGTGGGCGTAAGGGGGTGCGCGAAGGGCTCATTGTTTCTGGTATTGCAGGCGGTAGAGGGTTGCGTAGAGGCCGTCCATGGCCACAAGCTGGGCGTGGCTGCCTTCTTCAACCATGCGACCTTCATTGAGGACCAGAATACGATCGGCCTTGTGGATGGTTGAGAGACGGTGGGCAATAACGATGGCGGTACGATCCTGCATCAACTTTTGGATGGCCTGCTGGATGAGCTGTTCGGTTTCGGTGTCGATGCTGCCCGTGGCTTCGTCGAGTATCAGGATACGAGGGTCGTGGGCGACCACTCGGCTGAAGGCGAGGAGCTGGCGTTGACCTGTGGAGAGGTTCGCGCCTTGCTCGGTGAGAAGGGTCTCGTAGGCTTTGGGTAGTTTTTCAATAAAATGTGAGGCCTGGACGGTTTCGGCGGCCCGCCGGATTTTTTCCATGGGGATGTCGGCGCCGAGGCTGATATTGTCCGCGATGGTACCGGCGAACATGAACACATCCTGTTGCACCGGCTGAACCGCCTGGCGCAGATCATGGAGACGGAAATCCCGGAGGTCCGTTCCGTCGATGCGGATACTGCCGGACCGTATATCCCACATACGGGCGATGAGGTTGGCGATGGTGGTTTTCCCTGCTCCGGTATAGCCGACGATCGCCACGGTTTCCCCCGGGGCGATGGAAAAAGAGAGGTCCCGGAGGACCGGTTCATCTTCCTTATAACTGAAATGCACATGGTCGAACTCAATGGCGCCACGAATCCCTGCGGCGGTCCCTTCGTGAGTTTCAACGGCCGCGGTGTCGGGGATGCGATCCTCCGCGTCGATCAGGTGGAAGATGCGCTCGCCCCCGGCCATGGCGGACTGCATGATGGTGAATTTCTCCGTGAAGTCCATGACGGGCTGGTAGAACTTGTGGATCAGGTTCACGTAGGCGATCATGATACCCAGGGAAACGGTGGTTTCCAGGACCATCTGTCCACCGAAATAGAGGATCGCGCCGATCGAGACGCTGGTGAAGAGGTTAATCAGGGGGCGGAAGACGGCGAAGACCATCATTTCGGAGAGATTGGCCTTGAGGAGTTTTTCATTTTTTGAAGAGAATTCCCGGGAGCTGATCTTTTCACGACCGAAGATCTGAACTACTTCCATCCCGGAGATGTGCTCCGAGAGAAAGGCATTGATCCGTGAAACCCAGAGGCGTACGCGACGGTAGGCGTCCCTGGCACGAGTACGAAAAAAAAGGGTCATAATGAGGACCGGGGGGAGGGTCGCGAGGGTGATCAGGGCGAGGCGAACGTCCAGCAGGAAGAGGGTCACAATCACCCCTATCATCAGGCTGAAGTCCCGGAGTATCGATGTCGCCACGGAGGTGAAGAATTCGTTTATCGTCTCGACATCGTTGGTGATGCGGGTGACCAGGGTACCCACCGGGGTCTTGCCCAGGAAGTTGAGGGACTGACGGATGGTGTGGCCGAAGAGAGTTTCGCGGATGTCTCTCATGACCTCCTGTCCGGTGTAAGCCATCAGGTAGACCTGGAAAAACATAAAAACGAGGGTGCCTATCAGCAGGAAAAAATAGAGAAGGGTATTCTTCCCGACTCCGGCGATATCATCAGCCCGGAGGATGGTTTTTTCTTCCCGGGTGAGCCGGTCCATGTCGGTATACTCTACGAACACGTACCCATCGGCGACGGTGAACATATCGGAATACCCGTCGACCAGGTTCAGGAGGTCGGGATCACCGTTTTCGGGGGTGAGGTACCAGGTGGTTTTTGTAAAAAGTCCGGAATCGATGAGTCGAGTTTTGTCGTCCCGGGGAATTTTTTCCGCGCGGGTCTCGGGAAGATAGTAAAAAGATCCGATTCTGAGAGCCTCTTCGAACTGCCCGTGTCGGGTGAGGATGTCGGTGCTGAGAGGGGATGCCTCGATCCGGTAGTAACGGGCCATGATGTGGTTGTCGATGGTCCGCTGCAGGACTACCGGTGTGGCGAGCTCGGCTATCGTGGCAAGGAGAAGGGCGAGGACGGCAAGGGACGCAAAGAGCTTGTAGGGCTTCATGAACCCCAGAAGGCGGCGCATGACGACAGGGTCATAGTCTTTGATGATTTTTTCCTGTTCCATCTTATGCGCTTCCCCTCTCGGTAAATTGCTGGAGTCGGTAAATGTCACGGTAGAGGCCCGGGGCCGCGGCCAGCTCGTCGTGGGTTCCCCTCTGGATGACGCGTCCCTCCTCGATCACGATGATGTAGTCGGCATGTCGGAGAGTGGATACACGATGGGCAACGAGAATGTTTGTCCTTCCCTCCCGGACCCGGAGGAAGGCTGCCAGGATCTTTTCTTCAGTCTCGGCGTCCACCGATGCGAGGGCGTCGTCGAAAATG
>CAZJIN010000160.1:0-6339 GCA_964545955.1 uncultured Sediminispirochaeta sp. | reverse complement strand
CGTGGGGTAAGGTAGCTTCCCCAGCTGAGGGAGCCCATGCCACCGAGACTGAGCTGCCCTCCGGCGGCTTCAAAGGTATTGAGACCGTCGACATTGTCGGCGTTTGGAAAATGAAAAAAGAGCGGTATCATGAATCCCGCGTTTATGGTAAAAGTTTGGCTTCCCAGGCTGTACGGCTCTATAAACCTTTCATCCTCAGGAAGGTCCTCCGGGGGGGTGACGTCTCTGGGTTGTTCCTGAAAACCTTCGCCGGGTTCTTCGGAGTCGTTTTCTTGAGCGGCGACGGGCATCGCAAAAAAACCGAGAAGGTACACTATCAGAACACACATCAGGAGTTTACGCTTGTTACTCATATATTACTTCTCATCCTTCTAATCAGAATTCAAGGAAAGGGTTTGACTTGCATAGTAACACTCATGTATCCTTTTATCAACAGGCTCTGGATATCCGTGGTAATTCCCGCTTTCTAGTAAGTGGTGATTTTTCGGGAGCTCTGATATTACTTACATATTACAATAAAGGGAGTAACTATGTCTGCTGAAATAATTGATGGAAAAGAACTTGCCAACACTATGAGAGAAGAGATTGCCGATGAAGTGAAGATATTAGCCGGAGAGGGGATTGTGCCGGGGCTTGGAGTTATCTTAGTGGGAGAAGATCCCGCCAGCCGGTCCTACGTGAAGGCGAAAGAGAGGGCCTGTGAGAAAGCGGGCATTTTTTCGGATGATAACCGTCTACCTGAGGATACAAGTGAAGAGAAACTACTCGAACTTGTCGACCGGATGAATGAAGATCCAAAGATACATGGAATCCTGGTACAGCTCCCCCTGCCGAAGCATATCGATGAGGAAAAGGTGCTCCTCAGGGTAAAGCCGGAAAAAGACGTAGATGGTTTTCATCCCTACAACGTAGGACGGATGATGCTGGGGCAGAAGTCCTTTCTCCCCTGTACTCCCCACGGAATTCTTCAAATGCTCAAGCGGACGGGAGTTGAGACAAAGGGCGCTCACGCGGTTGTGGTGGGACGAAGCAATATTGTTGGGAAACCCCTCGCGAATATGCTCCTCCAGAAGGCGGAGGGACGAAACTGCACGGTCACAGTTTGTCATTCCGCCACGAAGGATATGGCTTCGATTACACGACAGGCGGATATTCTCATAGCCGCGGCGGGTCGTCCCGAGATGATCACCGCGGATATGGTGAAAGACGATGTGGTGGTGATCGACGTCGGGGTGAACCGAGTGGAGGATTCTTCTAAAAAAAGGGGATATCGACTGGTTGGTGACGTCGACTTCGAATCGGTGAAGGAAAAAGCCTCGAAGATCACGCCGGTACCCGGAGGGGTCGGCCCAATGACGATTACGATGCTTCTTTTCAATACACTGGAATCAGCGAAGAACCATTCCAGGAAGTAGCTTTTTCGGGGGCTATCCGGGTTTTACGGACTAAGATCGGACTAAGAATTACCGCTCTGTTCTTTTTTTTGCCCCTGTGGTAGTATCTCTCCGAAAAGACTCGGAGGTTTTTCACACATGGGCAAAAACGACCTCAAAAAGCAATATAGAGAGATTCAGGAAGACAATTTTCCACCCACCATGGAAATAAAACTCGGTGAAGGCGAAGCCTTAAAGTTTGAAAAGGTGACCTGGAATGTCAACGGAGAGCTGAAGGGCCTGCGCTATGGGGAGAATCCCCATCAGCCTGCAGCCCTCTACCGTCTGCAAAACGGGAATCTGGTTCTCGGAGAGGTGAAAGCGGTGGATCCTCAGGTTGAGCTGACCAGTTCCGCTCGGCTTCTCAAATCGGGCAAACACCCGGGAATGATCAATATCACCGATGTTGACGCCGCCTTGAACATACTCAGATATCTGGACAAAAAACCTGCATCGGTTGTGGTGAAACACAACAACCCCTCCGGTGTAGCCCGTCGCGATGATCTGACTGAAAGCTATCTTGCCGCCTTCATGGCCGATCCCGTGGCCGCTTTTGGTGGAGTTGTCGCTCTTAACCGTGAGGTGGATGTTGAGACGGCCCGCGAGATATGTGAACGATATACCGAGGTGGTCGTCGCCCCCGGATTTAGTGGCGGTGCAATGGAAGAGTTCAACAGGAAAAAAAACATTCGGGTGATGGAGATCGCGAATATCGACCGTCTTCGCGAACTTACCGTGAGGCCGGCCCTTGATTTTACATCACTCATTGACGGCGGACTTGTATTGCAATGGGCGTATCGCACGGTCATTGAAGGAAAAGAGGATTTTTTGCCGGCGGTAACGGAATACAGGGGAGAGAAATACCGGGTTGAACGAAAGCCGTCTCAAGATGAGCTTGAAGATCTGCTCTTCGGATGGCAGGTCGAAGCGGGGGTTACAAGCAATTCCGTTCTCTACGTGAAAAACGGAACCACCGTGGGAATCGGTACCGGTGAACAGGACAGGGTGGGCTGCGCCATGATCGCCCGGGACAAGGCCTATGGAAAATGTCGACAGCGCCGGGCGCTTATGAAATTCGGGAAGGTGTACGGTGAGCTTGAAGAAGATCGGAGAAGGGAAATCGACGAATATGTCCGCACCGAAAAGGGGGATATCCGTGGCTCCGTGATGGTATCGGATGGTTTTTTTCCCTTCAGAGACGGAGTTGAGGTGGGTTTGATTGAGGGGGTGACTGCCGTGGTTCAGCCCGGCGGATCTATCCGTGATTTTGAATCAATCCAGGCGTGCAACGAGTACGGGGCCTCCATGGTCTTCACTGGCGAAAGGTCCTTCCGACACTGAGAGTGTATGGCCGGTAAAAAAATATTTCTGACAGCACTGATAGCCGCTTTTCTGACCATCACCCTTGGGGGAGTTTTTCTCAGCCTTATGCTCCAGCAGAGGGGCTTGAGGGAAGAGGTGGAAGTTCTTCGAAAGGAATTGAGGGACGAGGCTAACTCCCGTACGGCAATTCTGAAAAAGATGGATCTCAACCAGCAGCTTTTGTTCAGAAACCTGAATGAAAGCCGCGAGGTGCTGAAGCTCCCCGGTACGAAGGCCATATCTGTGTATCCGGAGCCGGAGAAAGCCCCAGAGGCCAGTGGCGGTGGTAGGTACGGCAATGAGTTGCGGGAGGAACAGTTCTTCCGCGGGGTACGGCACTTCTCGGAATACTATCGCAACCGTCGGCTGGGTTATAGAATGGATAATTTTCTCAAAAGCCGTGAAATGAGGGAGATCCTGAAAGGGGATGACCTTTCTCTTCTAAAGAGTGAGGAGCTGGTATACCTTCTGAAAAGGATCGGCGATCTCGGGACGGTCTTTTTTGTGATCCGGGGGCAGTATGACGATGGAGTGCCGGTACTTTGGGTCACATCGATGTTGAAGCAGGAGGCACGGTTTTCCCTGGAGGGGAGTCCGGAGGGGAGTCCGGAGGGGAGTCCGGAGGGAAGCATCGAACCGATCCTTGGGAAGGTGGAACACTTTCTCGATGAGCAGATTGGAGACATAGTTAAAAAAAGGGAAATATTTAGAACCAGGGTGTCGCAATGTAGAGAATTGGAGGATATCTCCGAAATAGCGGAACTCCTCGCTCAAAAAGGGCTTGAGCTACGGTTCCCCGAAAAAGCGGAGGGGTATGCTACGTTCAACGCGGAGGTGCTTTTATCTCCCGGGGATTCCCCTGAAGACGGCAGGGGGAAACATGATCGGGGGCTTCTCAATTATGGTGTACGCTATCCGTCGATCCTGTTTTTTATCGAACAGAATACCTACAATGGTGTTGAGGATTTTCGCGCCGCCTTTATCGAGCGTGTTAACGAACTCGATACCCGCAGTAGCGAGGATCGCAGGGTAGAGGATGCGCTGGAACGATTAAAGAAGCTCGCGAGGGACCCGGCATTCAGGGCCTACCTGGAGGGCGAATCTCTCCGGATGAAAACGGAGCCCCGTGAGGATGGGGATTATTACTATTTCGACCTGATGGACGGGGATGGTCAACTCTATGGTTCCTTCGCGGTGTTGAAAAAATATGGCGAAGTCTACCTGAGTGACCGGGAGGATGTGGTCATTTCATCCCTTAAGGCTCTGGATTCCGCTTCACGACTCGGCTTGAAGAGCACCGGGCATTTTTTTCAACAGGAGGAGAATACCGGTTTCGATGACGCGAAGGACTTGCCGGACGCGGCGGAGATCTCCATGGCCGGGCAATCCGATGAGACCATCCTCCTGTTGTGCGGTACCCATGAAAAAAACGCGGATACCATCATGATCGCCCGTCTGGCCGGGGGAAGACTCGTTCGTCTTTTGAGTGTTCCCCGGGATATTTACTACAAAAACAGAAAGCTAAGCACCCATTACCTGAATCACGGTATGAAAGGGCTCAAGGATATTATCGGAGAGTTGACGGACCTGCGATTCGACGGTTATATCAGTGTGGATATGTACGCTTTTATCGATATAATCAACCTCCTGAATGGTATCGATGTCCGCCTGGATGAGCCCCTGATTGACCCGACCTACCGGGTGCGGGAGAACGGTGAATGGTCTACCCTCTACTATCCGGCGGGCACTCATCATCTCTCGGGAATTGAGGCGCTGAGGGTAGTGCGGTCGCGACATACCTCCGATGATTTTGACCGGTCCCTTCGGCAGCAGTTGGTACTGAAATCCCTTCTGGATCGTCTGAACCAGGTGCACGCGGGTAAGTTAAAGGAGATTTACGATCTTTTTCAGATTCTATACCGGTATGTTGATACGGACCTGGGGGCTTACGAGCTGGTCCAGTTCTACCTCAGGTACCACGATGCCGAGGTGCATGCGCGAAAAAGTATCTCCACGGATAACATCCTCTACACCACTTACAGCAATTTTTATTTCTCCGGGCTCACCGAAGAGGACGTGGATGACGATTTTTACAAAGGCGCCTGGATTCTTTTGCCGAAGGAGAACGATTGGAATCTCCTCAATAGATTTGTGTATACCGAGTTATATGGAGAGTAATTGATGCCCACACGTTACTGGCTGGAAATATACGGCTGTCAGATGAATTTCGCGGAGGGCTATGCCCTTGAAGGCGAATTGAAGCGAAAGGGTTGGGAGCCCGCCGGGCAACCCGAGGACGCGGATGTGGTTATCCTCCACACCTGCTCCGTGAGGCAGACCGCGGAGAACAGGATATGGGGGAGAATTGGTTTTTTCAAACACCTGAAACAGAGTCGGGAACAGAAGCTTGTCGTTATGGGCTGCATGGCCGAGCGGCTCAAAGAAGATATCATGAAAAAAGTGCCGGCGGTGGATCTGGTAGTGGGAAACTATGGGAAGGGGGATCTCGCGGAGGTGTTGACCGGAATGAAGGAGAACCTCGACGGGAGGGAGCGCCCCTTTGAATTCCAGCAGGACCATTTTCATGAAAAGGATTTTCACGCGTATGTACCGATCATGCACGGCTGTAACAATTATTGTACCTACTGCATCGTTCCCTATGTACGGGGGCGGGAAGTGTCCCGGTCTCCCGAGGCGATTGTCTCGGAACTTCATCGATTGCAGCAGAACGGTGTGAAGGAGATCTCTCTTCTCGGACAAAATGTGAATTCCTACTCCTACCGGGAGCCCGGTAGGGATGGTATTCTCAAATTTCCGGAGCTGCTGAAGATAGTCATCGAGGAGTCCGGTTCGATTGAGTGGATCAGGTTTATCACCTCTCATCCAAAGGATGTACCGCCGGAACTGATAGACCTTATGGCACGGGAGGAAAAACTCTGCTCTCACCTGCATCTTCCGGTACAACATGGTTCCAGTTCAGTCCTGAAGCGAATGAACCGAAAATATTCACGTGGGGATTACATCGAACTGGTGCAAAAGATGCGAGAAAGGATTCCCGATCTGTCCCTTACCACCGATATTCTTATCGGGTTTCCAGGGGAGACTGAGGAGGATTTCGAAGCGACTCTCCGGCTTATGCGGGAACTGCGTTTCGATGATGCCTTTATGTATTACTACAATGTTCGGGAAGGAACCCCCGCAGCGGATTTCAAGGACCAGCTTCCGAGGAGCTTAAAACTGGAGCGCCTTTCCGAAGTGATTGCCCAGCAGCGAGGGATCACTCGGGAAAAGCGGGAAGAACGGCTTGGGGGGGTGGAAAAAGTCCTTGTCGAATCGGTTTCTCGCAGGAACAAAGAGGAAATGCTTGGACGGACCGAAAGGGACCAGGCGGTGGTATTTCCCGGAACAGAGGATATGATCGGCGGGTTTTTCAAAATACGCCTGGAGGGGCTGAATGGAACGACCTACAGAGGTTCAATGCAGAGAGAGGATTGAGAGTTCTCCCGTCCGACGGGTCCTGCTTCGCGGGGCGTTTATAAATAGG
>CAZJIN010000159.1:0-6389 GCA_964545955.1 uncultured Sediminispirochaeta sp. | reverse complement strand
GGTTACCGATTCACGGAACGGGGTTTATCGGATCCGCGGTTCAGCTGCCCCTCTTTGTATCGAGCGGTTTCTATGGGATCCTCAGCATTGAACACGGGGAACCGGGGTTCTACTCCAACAAAAACCTGTACGACCTGGTCCCCTTCGCCCAGACCGCGGCGCTTGCGATCAACAAGGCGGAACTCTTCGAACGACTGACCCATGAACTGGAGGAAAAACTCCGTACCAGGAGGGAACTGGCGGCATCCCTCGAACAGAAGGAGATCCTCCTGCGAGAGATTCACCACCGGGTAAAGAACAACCTCTCCCTCATCAACGGATTGATCAGCCTGCAGGGATCAAAGTCGGGGGACCCCGAAGTGCAATCCCTCATGGCCCAGCTTCAGGCGAAGATTTATTCGATCTCCCTGGTCCATGAAAAGCTCTACCGCAGTACCGATCTCGAGCACATGGATTTGCGGGAGTATACCCGTGAGCTCCTTGATTCGCTGTGTGAAACGGTGGATGATCCCGGAGCCGTCTCTATCCTGAATCAGATAGAGGAGGGGATAAGACTGGACAACTCAAGGATTATTCCCCTTGGATTGATCCTCACCGAGCTTTTTACCAACAGTATCAAATACGCCCGTCCTGAAGGGGAGGACTCGCTTGTGTTCACCATCGCTTCCTCCGGAGATGAGGACCAGGTGACGCTTCTCGTTCGGGACAACGGACGGGGATTTGCCGAACTCCATGATATTGATTCCTATGAGAGTCTCGGCCTCACCTTGGTGAGCAGCCTGGCGAAACAGCTGGGCGGTCATGGGGAGATCGTTGATCCCTCGAAGGCGGAGATCGGCATTACCTTTCCCCGCCACAACTGATGTTACCGGCCGGGTGATGTTACCGGCCGGGCGATGTTACCGACCGGGCGATGTCAAGGGCCACCTAATGTCACCAGTAGTGATGGACCAGGGGTCTAACCTTTTGTCGATAAAGCTTGTCAATTCGCGCAAGGGTTTCCTGCTTAAGCTCGGGTAAGTCCACCGCCTGCAGATTACTGAGCAGCTGTTCAGGCTTTGACGCACCTGGAATTGTGGTGGAAACCTCGGAGTGCATCAGAATCCAGCGGAGTGCCTGCTGCGCCAACGATCCCCGGGGACAGGCGGCGCAGATCTCCTTCAACTCCTCGACCAGGTCCAGGCCGGTCTCAAAGTCTATCCCCCCAAAGGTTTCCCCCCTGTCGAAGGCCTCTCCCTTTCGGTTGAAATTGCGATGATCCCCCTTCCCGAAGCTGGTAGTCCTGTTGAATTTACCGGTGAGCAAACCGCTCGCCAGGGGCACTCGCACAATGATCCCCACATCCTTTTTTGCCGCCTCCTCGAAGAAGAGTTCGGACGGTCTCTGTCGGAATATATTGAAAATTATCTGTACAGTGGTGACGTTGGGATATTCGATCGCCTTGAGTGCCTCCTCGACCCTTTCGACACTTACCCCCAGGTTGCGAACCTTTCCCTCTTTTTTCAGGTCCTCGAAAAGTTCGAAAATCTCAGGTCGATAATAGACCTCCGTGGGAGGACAGTGTAGCTGCACCAGATCAAGGGTCTCAAGCCCCGTATTCTTCAGACTCTCCTCGACAAAACCTCGTAAAACTCCGGGGCTGTACCCCTCGGACACGTGGGGCGAGATTTTCCTTCCGCACTTAGTGGCTATAAACACCCGTTCGGGACGGGCCCGTACTACCCTTCCCACCGCAGCTTCACTTTTGCCGTCCTCATATACATCAGCGGTATCTATAAAATTGACCCCGTTGTCGATCGCTCGATTCAAAATCTCATCTGCCAGGGCGTCATCAAACCCGGCACCCCATTTTCCCCCTACCTGCCAGGTTCCGAGGGAAACCTCTGAAACCTCAAAATCAGTCTTTCCTAGTCTGCGATAACGCATAGTAACCTCCCGTCACAACATGATCTACTTTGTGTAGATCTCTCTGCTCCCGTTCGAGTCCTTCCGAATATGAAAATCAAACTCCAGCAACACCATCATGCCGGCAAAATTGTCGTTTTCGAGTCCCGAAGGCCGCCAGTAATCCTCCCATCCCTCCTGTATTGTGATACGGGAGAACCGGCAGCTCAGCATGGAGCTGATTTTAGAATCGGGCTTCTCGATCTTACCGAAGGATATCATGGTATTGCCCCCCGAAAGCTCTTCCTCCTCGACGGTGTGGTTCACCGGTCTGATCACCGTATCCTCAGGGGCTATCTCACCGATATTAACCCACACATATTCAAACTCCAGCAGGAGCTTCCGTCCCGCCCCGGCCTCACTCCCCGGAATCAGTCGAACATGAACGTGGGGCTCAATAGGTGACCCCTCCTCGTAAGAATGGGGCAGTTGCACATTGAAATAGGCATTCTGGAAGAGCCCCTTGCCGTCTTTGCCATGATCAAATCCATAGCCCCAGATACCGCTATAGGAAAAACTCCTCGCTTTGTTGGAATACAGACGGATCCGAGAGGGCCTCTCGGTGTGCTGCAATTCTCCCAGGGTCACCATATCGGCGGTTACACGTACATCATCCCACATTTTCAGCCTCCTCTCTTCTCTCATAATAAACAAATTATAAAATAATCGCAAAATTAATCTTAGAATTTGATTCTACTATTAAGAGTAATTATTATTATAGATAAATCTTAGTTTAAAAAAACAGACAGGCGGAGGTTTTTCTATGTTTAAAAAAAGAATTACAATTCCTCGAACAGGAATCCCTTTTCTCATACTCCTATCCTCCCTCTCTTTGCTTATTTTCAGCTCATTGCTTATTTTCAGCTGTGCCCCTTCCGAACCGGAAGAAGCCGGTACTACAATAGAAGAACCCCTTCCCCTCGCGGTGGAAGTTCTTGAAGTGACTCAGGGCAACCTGGTTTCTTCGGTGTCCGCTACGGGAACCATATCGGGAGTTCGTGAAGCCCTGGTGGTCTCACAGACCCAGGGGATCGTTGAGGAGGTCAACTTCGAACTCGGCCAGCAAGTCGAAAAGGGAGAAGTCCTCCTGAGAGTCGATAACGAGATCCCCCGCCTCAACATGCAGCAGGCTGAAGAACAGCTCGAAAACGCCCGGATCGACTATCAAACAAAACAAAACCTCGTCGAAAAGGGAGGCGCCTCCCGGGCGGACCTTCTACGCGCGCGCAGTACCCTCCGCGGTGCTGAGGCACGGTACAAGCAGACTCAAAAGTTGTTTGAAGATTCATCCATTACCGCGCCTATCTCCGGATTCATCGCCGAAAAACAGCAGGCCGCTTCCCTGGGCAACTACCTCTCTCCCGGAATGCGTATCGCCCGAATCAGTGATCTCTCTTCTCTTCACCTCGAAACGGCGGTCGGAGAAGGGATGATCGGACTGGTCCGCGAAGGAGCGGCCGCGAAAATCACCGTTCCCGCAGCCTGTGAGGAAAAGGTTTTCAACGGCAAAGTAGTGGCCGTTGCCGCGGGAATCAGCCCTGACACCGGGAGCTACCGCGTTATTATCGAATGGGAAAACAGCTGCGGCCCCGACATAAAATCCGGGATGTCCGCGGAAGCCTCCATTGTTCCCGCCACCGGAGATCCGGTGATTGTCATACCAAGCTCAATCCCCCTTTCCCGTGACGGCAAAACGGTGGTCTTCACCGCCTCCGACGGTGTGGCCCTTCAAAAGGAGATCACCACGGGTCGCAGGGTTGGAAACCGTATAGAAATCATTTCCGGCCTTGAAACCGGAGAGAAGCTCATAATTTCAGGTATCACGAGACTCTCCCCCGACCGGAAAATCACCGCGACCACCGTGGGTGAAACCGGGAGTGTACAATGAGCATCGGATCCTTTTCAGTTCGCAACCCGGTATTTATAAATATACTGATGGTTACCCTTCTCGTGCTCGGGGCCTTCAGTGTCCTTCGACTCCCCAAGGAACAGTTCTCCGAAGTTCCCTTTTACTGGGCAAATATAATAGTTCCCTACCCCGGGGTTTCCGCCGAGGACGTCGAGGAAAGTGTCACGGTCCCGGTGGAGAACCAGTACCGTGATATCGACAAGTTAAAACAGATCCAATCCGTCACCAGTGAGGGTCTTTCAATTGTGCGAGTCGAATTCGACGATGGGATATCGGAAAATGAATTTAACCGTCTCTTTCAGGAAGTGCAGACCCGTTTCAGCAAGGTAAGACTCCCCGAAGGAACCCTCCAGGCCAATATCGACGACTTCTCCGCCGCCGATTTTCTCCCCGTCATAGAGGTTATTCTCTCCGGAGAAGTAGATTATGAAACCCTCAACGCCAGGGCGAAGGAGCTAAACGAGAAGATCAAAGACCTGCCGGGTGTGTCCAACGTTGAAGTCGTGGGTGATCGTGAACGACGTATCAGTATTCGCGCTGATTCCCAGAAGCTTGAAGCCCTGGGAATATCCCTCGATGAGATCATCGGGGCCCTTCGCAGCAGCAATGTCACCGTACCCGGGGGAACCCTTGCCACTCAGAGCAGGGACTACATTCTCAGAACTATAGGAAAGCTTCAGGATACACGGGATTTCGGCAATGTAATCGTGCGGACCAGCCGCTCCGGTGAAGGGAATATCCGGGTGACGGATCTCGCGATGGTTCGTGAAGTATACGACGAGGACGGTGCCCGTGCAAGGTTTAACGGCCAATCCGCCATCAACTTCAAGATTTCAAAAGTCTCCATGGGAAACAGCCTTACTGTCACCAGCGGTGTTAAGGAGGCCGTCGAGGAGTTCAAAGAAGACCTTCCCGCCGGAATGACCGTCACCATCTTCAATGATTCCACCATCCAGATTCGGGACAGCATAAATACCCTGCTCAACAATTTTCTCGTGGGTTTTCTCCTTTTGGTCTTGATCCTCTTTCTGTTTATAGGGCTTCGCAACGCCCTCATCACCGCCGTGGGTATCCCCGTCACCTTTGCCATTACCTTTCTCCTCCTGGAGTACCTTGGAGAAACCATCAACACCAATACCCTTTTCGGCCTCGTGCTGGTTCTCGGCCTTATAGTAGATCACGCGATCGTGATCATCGAAAACAGTTACCGCCTCCAGCAGGAGGGGCTCTCACGAATCGATGCCGCCATAGAAGGGACCAACCAGGTTGTCCTTCCGGTTATCGCGGCTACCGCGACCACCGTTGCCGCTTTTCTGCCTTTGATGATACTCCCCGGTACCATTGGAAAATTCCTCAGGGTAATTCCCCTGACGGTATCGGTCGCGTTGATTGCCTCCACCTTCGAAGCGCTGGTCTTCCTGCCGGTGCATTTTGCAGAATGGGCGGGAAAGACTAAGAAGAATGCCCGCCAACGCTTCGAAAAGCTGAAGAAAAAATACCGGAACCTTCTTACCTCCCTCTACTCACATCGGAAAAAAACCGTCCTGGCCATGCTACTTATCATGGTAGTGATCCTGGGACTCACCGGAACCGTGCAGCAAGACCTGTTCAGTGCCGAGGATTTTTCCCTCTTCTATATAGATATTGAAATGCCCGCGGGGACACCCAGGGAAAAAACCGACACGGTGATTCGTGATTTTGAAGCACGCCTTCTACCTCTCATCGATAACGGAGAAATCCTGGCGGTAAACACCACCATCGGCTTCGCGGGCGGGAGCAACGGCAACAGCAGCGGCGGGAATATCGGCGAAATCATCGTCGACCTGGAAGAGAGAGATCGCGGACGCAGCCGTTCAATCAATGCCGTTATCAGGGACATCGAGCTTCTCTGTTCCGATATACCCGGCCCTGAAAATATTCGTTACCGGAAGGCCACAAACGGTCCACCCACGGATCCCCCGATCTCTTTCAGACTCCGCGGTGACAACAACACCACCCTGGCCAGGCTGTCCCGGGAGATTCAGGACAAGCTCACCGACTACCCGGAACTGTACAATATACGCGATACCGTTGAGGCGGGAACCCCGGAACTGCGCATCAGGGTGAACGAAGCGGCGGCGGCAAGATACGGACTGGACACACTCACCGTGGGACAGTATATCCGCAGCTCCATCGACGGCGTTACGGCCACCACGATTTTTCGCGAAAACGAGGAAATCGACGTAATGGTGAGTTATTCAACAGGCGGAATGAATTCAATCGAAGAGCTTCGTCAATTGAAAATCCCCACCAGGGACGGCCGTCTCATCCCCTTCAACTCGGTCGGTACGATCGAGGAAAGCTCCGGAATCGCCTCGATAAAACGAGTGGATGGGAAAAGGGAGATAAGTATTTCCGCGGAAGCCTACAGCGAAGAACGAATACGCGATATCAATGATGAAATAAAGAATTACTATAACAACACCTTCCGGAACGCCAATCTCTCGGTGGAATTCATCGTCGGAGGTGAGTTCGCCGCGCTGGGCAACCTGCTCAT
>CAZJIN010000158.1:0-6445 GCA_964545955.1 uncultured Sediminispirochaeta sp. | reverse complement strand
CTTCAGGTCTTTTCAGTAAATTCCAATATTCACCCATGTCAAAAACAGCGGGGCAAACATCACTTTATGAATAATATGCAGATTTCGTGCCATGAGCACATAAATATAATGAAAAGCACCTGTTTTTCATTATAAGATCATTTTCACCGGTTTTCCCACCCGGTGAACCACCATTTCCGGGATTTAACTGCGAGATCAGAACTGAACCTTTAATGATTCACCTCAAAGCGTTATTGTTTGAAAAATCTAAAGTGACTCAAAAAAGAATCATTTGATTCTTGGACGGTTCAGTGTTAGAATGCATGACTATGGGAAATACACTTCAAGAAGATACTGTTTCCGTAATCCAGGGGGAAGTCATTTCACATGACTTCGACATCAATGATATGAGGGTAGTTCTGAACTCCGTACAGGACGGTATATATATTGCCGACGGGAAGGGTATGACTCTTTGGGTAAACAACGCCTTCGTCAATATCACCGGGATCACCCTTGAAAGTGTGATCAACAAGGATGTGCGGGAACTGATTAAGGAAGGCGTGTTTGACCGATCTACTACCCTGGAAGTACTTGAGAAGAACCAGCCCATCAGTATTATTGAAAAATTGAAAAATGAAAAAACCGTTCTGCTCACCGGTACCCCCATTTATAGTGAAGAAGGGAAAATCATCATGGTGGTGACCACCTTGCGTGATATGGCTGACCTGAACCGGCTTCAGGACATGCTTGCCAGGAAGGAAAAGGAGAAGGAGCGCTACCGACAGGAGCTGATCCGGCTCCGACTCCAGCAGATGAACATGGACGACATCGTGGTTGCGAGCCCTCAGATGAAGCATATCATGCAGCAGGCAATACAGGTAAGCCATGTGGATTCGACGGTTTTGATCACAGGTGAATCCGGAGTGGGCAAAGAAATCGTGACTCGCATGATCCATCGCGCGGGACAGCGGGAAAACGGGCCCCTGATCACGGCGAACTGTGCCGCCATACCGGAGAATCTACTGGAAAGCGAACTTTTCGGTTATTGCGGAGGCTCCTTCACGGGGGCGCGGAAAGAGGGCAAGCCGGGGCTTTTTGAGCTTGCCGACGGTGGGACCCTTTTCCTGGATGAAATAGGTGAAGTTAGCCTCAACGTCCAGGTGAAGCTTCTCCGGGCCGTACAGGAACGGGAGATCATGAGGATCGGTGACAAGAAGCCCGTGAAAGTCAATGTCCGATTGATCGCCGCCACCAACAGTGATCTCAAGGCCATGGTGGAAAAGAGGACCTTTCGCAAAGACCTGTATTACCGCCTGAACGTCATTCCGATCCATATCCCCCCCCTGAGAGAGCGCCTCGAATGTATTTCCATCCTCTGTTTTCACTTTCTTGATAAATTCAGCAAACGCTTTAAGAAAAAATACGTCCTTCGGCCCGAGGTAGTTCGGGCCCTCGAAGGGTATTCATGGCCGGGAAATGTGAGGGAACTGGAAAATACCATAGAAAGGATGGCGGTCCTCACCGGGGGAACGGAAATTCGTCTTGAAGATTTGCCCGCGAATATTGCCGCCGAAGAGGAAAGCCGCAGTGATTTTCACCCCGTTGTAGTGGAGCCTCTCTCAGACGCGGTGGAACGCCTGGAGAAAGAAATGCTCAAAAAAGCCTACGAATTGGGCAAATCCACCCGAAAACTGGCACAACTACTGAATATCAGCCAGTCCACGGCGGTCCGAAAGATGAAAAAATACGGTATTTGCGGCGATCCTGAAGAGGATTGAACCGATTCTGAATCGAATCATCATCCGCTTCCCAAAATCATTTATAGATTGGGTGGGGTTTAACTTTCTTTAATACAAAGAGATGTAAAAAAAGAAACAAAGCGTCTGTCTGTTGTTCTCCCTGGCACATAAATTGCAAGTAAACTCATAGAAAGGAGTACCATCACATGCAGACCAAAGCGCTGAACCTGGAGAATTCTATACGGGAACTCGAACGGGCCCGGGACCTTATCCCCGGTGGTGTTCTCGGTATTCGACGTCCTTACAACTTCGTGGAGGGGGAGTATCCCTCTTTTTTCGACCATGGAAAGGGTGGAAGGGTCGTCGACATCGACGGGAACGAATACATCGATTACCTCTGCGCCTACGGCCCTATTATCCTCGGCTATCGGGAGGAGGAGATCGACCAGGCGGTCATACGCCAGATCACCGACAAGGGCTTTTGCTTCTCCCTGACCCAGGTGCAGCAGAACGAACTTGCTGAAAAAATGAGAAGCCTTATCCCTTCGGCCGAGATGAGCCTCTTTGTAAAAACCGGCTCCGATGCCACCACCGTGGCCACCCGACTCGCCCGTGGCTACACCGGCCGAACGAAGATCATACGCTGCGGTTACCACGGCTGGCATGACTGGTGTGTGGAGGTGAAGGGGGGCATCCCTGAGAAGCTCTACGAGGATACCCTGGAGTTTCAGTATAACGACCTTGATGAACTGGAGGACCTGCTCAGTCAGCACGGGGACGACGTTGCCGCGGTCATCATGACCCCCTACGGTCACCCCCTGGCGCACAAGATGGAAGACCCAAAGCCCGGTTTTCTCGAAGGGGCCAGGGATCTGACCCGACGGCATGGGAACGTCCTGATCTTGCACGAGGTTCGCACCGGCTTTCGTATGGACATGGGGGGCGCTCAGAAGTACTACGGGGTCACACCGGATCTGTCGGTCTTCGGCAAGGCCCTGGCCAACGGCTATGCCATCGGCGCCGTGACGGGACGGAAGGAGTTCATGAAGGTCGGAGAGAAGGACGTCTTCGTATCGTCCACCTTTTTCCCCAACAGTCTAAGCTTCGTCGCCGCCCTCAAGACTATCGAATTCATGGAGAGGGAGAATGTCCTCGACAAGATCTGGGAAAAAGGCCGTTTCTACCTCGATCTCGTAGAGAAAGCCCTGAAGGACAACCCCTTCGGCATCGAAATATCGGGGATACCCCCTATGTCCTTCATTACTTTCCAGCCGGATCCGGAGAAAAAGTACAAAGAGCGTCGGATCCGCTTCTACACCGAACTCATTCGCCGCGGGGTTTTTCAGCAGCCCTATCACCACGGCTACATCTGTTATCGTCACACCGAGGAGGACCTCCGCTTCACCGCCGACGCGATCGCTGAGGTTCTGACTATTCTGGAATAGAGTGCGACAGGGCTCACGCAGGGCCCCAGAAGAATGGGGGGCCACGGGCCCCTGAAATAGGAGGATACATGAAAGAAGTAGTAATCCTGGCCGCGGCCAGGACGCCAATAGGAAAATTCGGAGGGGGCTTCACCACCGTGGGTGCCGTGGAACTCGGCAGGACCGCCGCCTCGGCAGTCTACGAACGAGCCGGGATCGATCCGGCGGAAACAGAGGAAGTCCTGATCGGCAATGTCCTGTCCGCCGGGCTCGGCCAGAACGTGGCTCGACAGGTTTCCCTCGCCGCGGGTCTCCCCGACACCGTCCCGGCCATGACCGTCAACAAGGTTTGCGGCTCAGGCCTCCGAACGGTTTCTCTAGCTGCCCAGATCATCCGGGCGGGAGACGCCGACCTCATCCTCGCCGGGGGCACTGAGAACATGAGCCGGGCCCCCTATCTCATGGAAAAGCACCGTTGGGGCGAGCGCATGGGCGACGGAGTGATTGTCGATTCCATGATCAGGGATGGCCTCTGGGACATCTTCAACAACTACCACATGGGGATCACCGCCGAGAACATCGCCGAAAGCTACGGCCTCAGCCGGGAGGAGCAGGATATTTTCGCCGCCTCAAGCCAGCAGAAGACCGAGGCGGCCATGCAAGATGGTTGTTTCGCCCGCGAACTTGTGCCCGTCGAGATCCCCCAGCGAAAAGGAGACCCCCTGGTGATGGACACCGACGAGTTTCCCCGGCCCGCGGTGACCGCCGAAGCTCTCGGAAAGCTGAAACCGGCCTTCAAGAAGGACGGGACCGTCACCGCCGGAAACTCCTCTGGTATCAACGACGGCGCGGCGATGCTCCTCATTGCTTCCGCCGAGAAGGCAGAAGAGCTGGGGGCGAAACCCCTCGCCCGGATTGTCTCGTACGGTAGCGGCGCCCTCGATCCGGCTTACATGGGCCTCGGACCGATTCCTTCCACGAAGAAGACCCTGCAAAAGGCGGGACTCGGTATCGATGATATGGACCTCGTGGAGGCCAATGAAGCCTTCGCCGCTCAATCCCTCGCCGTTCTCCGGGACCTCGAGCTCGATTCGGCCAGGGTGAATGTGAATGGCGGGGCGATCTCCCTCGGTCATCCCATCGGCGCATCGGGCGCCAGGATCCTGGTCACCCTTCTGTACGCCCTGCGGGCCAGGAACGGACACTACGGACTGGCCACCCTCTGCATCGGCGGAGGGCAGGGGGCTGCGGTGATCGTAGAGATGCTGTAAAAACGATGCGGAAAGAGGCCCATGAGGAGAGGGCCCATGAGGAGAGGGTCTCTGGGGGAAAGTTAATCAATAAGGAGTTGAAAAATATGGAAAAACCACAGGCTGATTCCGGTGTGCTTGCTTCGGGGACGGGTCCGATTTTCATGGATCCCGATCCGGACAAAGCCCGTGCCTGGTTCAGAGAAAAATCAAAAAAAATGACGGTCAAGCTAACCAGCATGAAGGAAGCGGTGGAGACCTATGTTCACGACGGAGACTACATCGTTATCGGCGGATTCGGGGCGAACCGTACTCCCTTTCAAGCGGTCCACGAAGTAGTTCGGCAGAAGCGTCGGAATCTGAAGTTCGCTGGCCACACCTCTACCCACGATATGCAGGTCCTCGCCGCGGGCGGCGTTCTCGATACGGTGGACATTGCCTACGTCATCGGTCTTGAAGCCCGGGGACTCTCGAAGGCGGCACGAAAGCTCTTCGAGGACAAAAAACTCACCATCAACGAGGATACCAACTATGGACTGGCGGTCCGCTTCAAAGCGGCGGCCATGGGCATCCCCTACATTCCGGTGAGAAACGTCATGGGTACGGACACCTTCACAAAAGGTTGCGGCAAGATCATCACCTGCCCTTTCACGGGAAAAAAACTGGTGGCCAAGCCCGCCATTTACCCCGACGTAGCCTTTATCCATGTTCATGAGGCGGACAAGTACGGAAACGCCCGCTTCCGGGGAATCTCAATCTCCGATATAGATGTGGCGAACTGCGCGAAGCGACTTGTCGTCACCGCCGAGCACATAGTTGAACACGACAGCTTCAGGGACAATCCCGATGAAACGAAGATCCCCTATTACCTTGTGGATGCGGTGGTGGAATCTCCCTGGGGCGCGTACCCGGGGAATATGCCCTATGAGTATTTTTCCGACGAGGAGCACCTCAGGGAATGGCTCACCGTGGAGAAGGATGCCGAGGCTTTTGAGGCTTTTCTCGAAAAGAATATCTACAGTTGCAAGGATCATCTGGATTACATCGAAAAGAACGGCGGTCTTCGCAAACTGAAGTACTTGAGAGAACTGGAAATGCTGACCGACGGGGAGGAAGAAAATGGCTGATTACAATGTGATGGAACTTATGATTGTGTCCGCTTCCCGGGAATTGGAAAACGGCGCGACCGTGGGAGTCGGAACCGGCGCCCCCTGTGCAGCGGCGATGCTCGCCCAGAAAACCCACGCCCCCGATCTGGTCATCTTCTTCGAAGCGGGCGGAATCAGTCCCCAGCTCCCGGAGATGCCCATCAGCGTGGGCGACAGCCGGACCTTTTACAGGGCGGTGATGGCGGGAGGAATGTGCGATATCATGGAGTCCTGCGCGAGGGGTCTGGTGGACTATACCTTTCTCGGGGGCGCCCAGATCGATGCCTATGGCAACCTCAACTCCACCGTTATTGGCGACTATGATTCACCGAAAGTCCGGTTGCCGGGAAGCGGCGGGGCCAATGACTTCGCTTCCTTCTGCTGGCGAACTATGGTTATTACTCCCCAGGACAAGCGTCGTTTTGTGGAAAAGGTGGACTTTATCACCACTCCCGGCTGGCTCACCGGAGGCAATTCACGGGATGAATCTGGCCTGCCCCTGGGAACCGGTCCCTATCGGATCATCACCAACATGGCTATTATGGGTTTCGAAGAAAAATCAAAACGGATGATGGTGCTCAGCCTCAACCCCGGATCTACCAGGAAGGACGTGCAGGACAACTGCGGTTTTGAGCTGCTGTGGTCCGACGACCTGACCGAGACCCCTCCCCCTACGAAGGAAGAACTGAACATACTGCGCAACCAGGTGGACCCGAAGGGCTATATCATCAACAGATAGAATTTCCGAAAACCACCATTTCACCGATCGTCGGCTCAGCAATTCAAAATGTGGAGAATGTAAAACATTCTTTTACATTTGGAATTGCTGTCGTCGGTTGTGTATTTTCCAGCGGGCGGGCTATTTTTTGTCCCGCCACAAGGGCCGAAAGGGCGCACAGGGGAGA
>CAZJIN010000157.1:0-6447 GCA_964545955.1 uncultured Sediminispirochaeta sp. | reverse complement strand
ATTCTACCGAAGGTACTTCAACTTTCGGGGAACCCGTCGGATCTTCGGAATCGCGTAGGGGAAGCTCCGATGCCGGTGGTTCTGGAGTAGCTCACGGGGAACCTGCAACGGGAACGTGGGTGCCACCGCAATCCTTCGACCCCTACAAGCCTATCAGGGAAGCGGGATACGAAGAATCAATCTCGAATCGGGCCTGTCTTTTTGTGGTGTTGCGGTCTTTTTTTAATATGGGCCTGCACAACTACAAGATCAGATCGATGAAGGGTCTGAAAAGGCGGAATGCCGAGCTCCTCCGGGCTATCCTGTACTGGGCACGGCGCTACGACCCGGAGTTCGCATCGCTTTTTGCAGCATATAGCCGCCACTCCTTTCAATCCCTCAGTACCACCTGGGAGATTAAAAACTTTAACTACGCGAAGCGTCTCTTTCTGGACGGGGTGACGGGGTTTTTTGATTTTCAAAAATCCGGTCGAAAAGGCACCGCTGTGGTTGCCGCGGACAAGCTGACATGGTGCTCCTATACCCTGCGAAAGGTGATCAGACAGGACCACCCAATGGCCCCTCTGGCGGAATGGTTCATCTCAGAGCTTGAACAAGCGCCCGCCCTGCGCCCCGAACTCTGAAAGGTTTTTTTTGAGGGACATTTTCTTTAAGAGGCAACTGCTTTGAGCTGCTTTGAGCTGCTTTGAGGGGCATTTTTTCGGTTTCGGACCGACAAAGGTCTTTGATAAAACTGATCAATAGAGTATAGTTTCCGAATGAAACTGCGAATCAGCGATCTCGGACTGGTTGAATACCAGGAGGCGCTCACCTATCAATATTCCCTGTTGGAACAATGCCGCAATGAGACGATTCCGGACACCCTGCTGCTGCTCGAACACCCGCCGGTGGTGACCCTTGGAAAAAGGGGAGACAATTCGGACCTGCTCTTCTCGGAAGAAGCCCTCGCCGCGAGGGGTATTCAGACCGCATGGATCGACAGGGGCGGCCAGGCCACTTATCACGGACCCGGACAATTGGTGGGCTACCCGATCATCAACCTGCGGCATCACCAGCGCAAAATCAAGCGCTTCGTTCATAATCTGGAGGCCTTCCTGATCCGCCTGCTGAAGGAGCATTATGGAATCACCGCTCACACGGAGGACGACTACATCGGTGTCTGGGTGGACAATCGCAAAATCGCCGCCATCGGCATCTCCATCCACCAGGCGGTGACCATGCACGGCTTTGCCCTGAATGTTGCCACGGACCTCGACTTTTTTTCCCTGATCGTCCCCTGCGGTATCCGCGACTCCGGCCGGAGCGTCACCTCAATATCAAAAGAGACCGGCCGGGAGGTCTCCGTAGAAGAGGTGAAGGAGAAGGCGGGCCCGATTTTTTCCGAGATCTTCGGATACGAGAAGGTTGAATATGGAACGTAAACCGGAATGGCTGCGGATACCCGTCCGCAGCGGAAAAAACTTCAACGCGGTCAAAGACCTTTTAAAGCGCCTTCACCTCAACACGGTGTGTGTGGCCGCTAACTGCCCCAATCGGATGGAGTGTTTCAGCAATAGAACGGCGACTTTCATGATCCTCGGGGACATCTGCACTCGGAACTGCCGGTTCTGCAACGTCGACCCCGGGAACCCCCGGGCGGTGGATCCGGAGGAACCGGACCGGCTCGCCGAAGCGGTGCTCCAGCTCGGCCTGGAGCACGTGGTAATCACCTCGGTGACCAGAGACGACCTTCCCGACGGCGGGGCTTCACACTTTGCCGGCACAGTCGAGGCCGTTCGAAGGACGACCCCGGGAGTCACGATCGAACTGCTGATTCCGGACCTTCTGGGCGATGTCACCGCTCTGGAAAGGGTGATCGCCTCCGGTCCCGATATACTCAACCACAACGTCGAGACCATCCCCCGGTTCTATCCTCATGTTCGTCCCCAGGCGGATTACCGTCGGTCCCTGGATGTACTCAAACACACAAAAGAACTGAATCCGCATATGTACACCAAGTCGGGACTCATGGTCGGGCTGGGAGAACAGACTGCCGAGATAGAAAAAACCATGGATGATCTGCGAGGGGTGGGCTGTGATTTTCTGACCATCGGACAGTACCTGGCCCCGTCCCCATCTCACTTTCCCGTGGCTGAATACGTGCATCCCGATCAGTTCGATGCCTATCGCCTGACCGGCTACAGGAAAGGCTTCTCCTTCGTCGCATCGGCGCCCTTCGTCCGCAGCTCCTACAAGGCGGCCGAGATGATCGGTGGCGAAAATAATTAAAAATACTAAAGGCCCTGGCATTTCAAAAATCTATGATTTTTGAAACTGCCTGAAATGGCTATTTTTTTATTCGGGCGAGGCTTTTCCTATCCTTCCGGCAGTTCATCGAGAATCAGGAATTTGTCCTCCATATGCTTGAGCAGCCACCGCGCCTTCTCCTGGGTGAGGAGGTTTAACAACCGGTGTTCGGGGTATTTATCCGCATCGATGGCCAAAGCTTCTTCGAGGAGCCGTCTGTATTCCCCGGCATCCTGGCTCTGCACCACCACGCTTTCAGCCAGTGATACGTAGGGCCCCGCCATCTGCCCCTCCGACAGCTCAACGGCCCGACGGAAATGGAAACGGGCTCTTGCTTCCAATGCCGAATCCGGTCCGGGACCCGAACCCGCCGCGTCGGCGCTCGCATACACGGCCTTGAGAACCTCCTGGGCGTATTCCCCGGCGGGAGAGCTACCAAAGAGCATCTGCTCCGCCGGTACTCCGCCGTATATATCGATGAAAAGGTTGTGAATTGACCCGTCTCCGTAGGTTTCATCTATTTCCAGTGCCCGTGCAGCCAGAACCACCGGCCGGGGCAGGGTCATCAACATACCGGTATCAAATCCCGCCGCAGAAATAGCCCCCATCCAGCCCGCAGCGGCCCAATAGAGGGCATTCACATCACCGACTCCCATCTCGCGAAGCTGCTCCACTCCCTCTCCACTGTCCATGGCTTCACGAAAACCCGGGTAATCCACCTCAAGGGACCTCAGGGCATAATCCCGACCCCGCAGGTACATCTCCTTCGCCCGACGAAGCATCTCCTTTTGACGATCAATCTCATCATAACCCAAGCGCGAGGCGGGAGTATGGATAAAGGCGTTGGCGTAGGAGATAAAACCCTCCGCCGTGGATTCCAGAAGCGGCCGGTGCTCGGGATTGCCCTCCAGGAGGCTTTCGTACATCTTCAGGGCAAAAGGGAGGGCGTCCTTCACCAGCTCGGGGTCCGGATCACTCGAAAAAACGGAACTCCCCCCCGGCGACGACAGCGCGTCCGCCACCATGGAGGTGGCCATCCTGTTGATGGAGCATGACGGAAACAGCGTCACCGCGACCAGAACCACCGCGGCCACAACGACCGGCAAGACCTTTCCAGTCGGCACGCCCGCTGCCGGGAATATCGGAAGAATTCTGTGCTTTTTCATGGGGTTCCATCCTTTTTTTAAAATAAAACCGGGCGGGAGACTCCCCAATTGAAGCGACTCCCCGCCCGGCTTAAAAATATTAAAAACTACAGTTTGAAGGTAAAACCCGCTCCGACAAAAGTACCCTGCACAGCCGCCGGGTTGTTATAGTATTCGGAGTCCCACAAGACACCCTCAAAAGTCCCGCCATACACCGTATATCCAGCATACACGTTTACCATGCTGTCCTTGTTAATGAGATAGTTTACACCTATTTTTGCACTGGCCCCGAAACTGGCAAGGATATCAAAGGTTTCCCTGAACTCTTCATCCCCGATAATCGGTACCAGCGTGCCTACTCCAATCGAACCGGTAGGAGTAATACTGAGTTTACCCATCCTGAGGTTGTATTCCACACCGACATAGGACATCACCGGAAACCAGATTCCGAGACTGTCCCCGAGGGGTACTTCAACTCCGGCTATCGGACGCCAGTCGTAAAATCCACGGGTAGCCGTCGCCTGGACACCAAGGACAAAACGTTTTTTCTCTTCATCCGTAGAGTTATCGTTCAGGATGTGGGCATACACTTCCGCATTAAACCCCAGCCGCGGGACCTCGACCAGCTGTTCTCCGAGTCCGGGTTTTTCATCGCTGTAGACCCTGGTGGCGGTGGCGATTTCTCTGTCCACGCTTTTGATCACGAAGAGACCTGTTTCATTTACCCGTTCAAAACCCGAGGGAAGCACTTCGGTCTGAGTACTCACGTATTCATCCCCGACCATTACACCCATGTTGCTGCCAAACTGCATGATGTACTCATTGCCGACGATATCAATGATACCGGTCTTGAGCTTGAACTCCTCTATGCTTCGCAGCTCGAACTGAAGCTGCATCGGTATCGCGTCAACCGCGCCCTTCACCGCCTTTTTTTGATTCTCACCACTGCTGCTGGTATCGATCTGGAAACTGGCAAAAGCCGTGGCGTCATCCACATTGATGAAGGTGAAGGTTGTCTGAATCTCCGCCTCGTAGTCGTTCCCTTCCGGATATACATTGTAATAGGACATCACCGGAACAACGACGATGAAGGAGCCCACCAGCTTGTTGAAATCCGCTTCGGTGAAGGTCTCCTGTCCGAGCCGGACCTCCTCGGGAATCTCAACATTCGTTTCCTTCATTTCCCTGATCTTGTCGATGAAAGCGCTGATATCGTTGGACTGCAGGCGATAATTCATTCCGATTATATTAAAACGGCCCAGATCAACAAAAACATTCTGGATAGACTGGTCCACCAGCCCCAGGGCGCCATTCGGTATCGAGTAGTCCGCGTAGCTCAACTTGAAAACGGCTATATCCTTTTTTTCCGAAACCTCCTGTGCACCAATCGTCGGCAACAAGAGTATCAGACACACCATTATTAAAAAGAAGCTCCTGTAAAAGCGCATTACCTTCCTCCTTTATAGTTTACAAGTAGAATCATACTATCAGAAGTCGTGAAATTCAATGTAACTTTGCTGTTTTCTTGTGTAATACCGGTTAGATCCTCAAGCTGGACGTTCCCTGAACGATAGCTGGACGTTGCCTGGTCGACCATTGGACGTTCCCTGGTCGACCGCCCATGGAAAACTGAGTGACTACCCACTACAGCCGTGGTATAGTAGGCACAGGGAGGGGTTTTTCATGAAAAAAAAGAATCGTTCAGAACTGTTTTTTTTACTGATGATCCCGCTTCTAATGCTCGGCGCGGCGTACGCGGCAACTGCGGAGGTGCCTTCGGTGGTGGTTCTGCCGTTTGAAAATTCAAGTGGTGATTCACGGTCGGATTATCTTGGAAAAATCGCGGAAGCCCTGCTGATGTATGACCTGAGCGCTACCGATGAGATCGAACTGGTGAGCCGAAGTGATCTCGACGCGATTCTGAGGGAAAAACAACTTGCCCTCAGCGGCCTTCTGGAACAAAATTCCGAGCTGCGTGAAATCGGCGGTCTGAGCGGCGCGGATTTTCTCATAAGAGGCGAATATGTACATCTGGGTGACGACATTCTCTTTACCCTCCGTTTGATCTCGGTAGACTCGGGAGAGGTCACGGTATACCGTGTCCGGGGAACTGATGAAAATACGCTTCACACGATCGCGGAACAACTGGTCGGCGACCTGACGAATAGGACCCCCTCCTTTACCACGGAAGAAGGGGATCGTTCCATCATCAGTATGAAAAATGAAGATCCCGGAGTGCTGAATATTTTTTCACACCTCATCGATGCTGAGATATTTCTGGATGAAGAGTTCGTCGGCTATACAACGGGTGATCCCACGGTCCCCTTCACGCTGGATCAAGTAAGACCGGGCCCTCATACGGTGCGAATTCATCTCTCTTCAAATTTCGGAGTGGTCGACCTCCCGGAAATCAGGTTTCGCGACTGGGAGAAAAAGGTACTTATCCGCCCCGGTACCCGGTCGGTAGTCCGGGACCGGAGCAATCACTTCAACTCAATCCTCTATGATCTGCAATGGGTCATCAGGGAAGACCACACCTTTCAGTCAATAGAGGAGCTCCGAAGCTTTCAGACCCAACACCCCTTTGATTTTGTCGATCGGAATACCACAGCCCACAGCGGTGGGCTGGCTATAAAGCTGAACGAGAACGGACAACTTCAACTGAGCCTCGAACTTGATGAAGAAACCCGTGTTCTGAGACTCCCCCTTCCGACTGAAACAGCCAGGATAAACGATTCTATAACGCTGGAGCTTCTCACCCTGAAAGCCGAGATCGAACGAAGGTACGACAGGTGGGACCTCGATTACTCGGTAACCCGAAATGATGTATACCAGGGAATGCACCGGAAAAGATAGACAAGTTCTGAAGGGGCGGCTGGCACTCACGACAGGGACATGTAGCGGGGGCAGACGACAGGATCGAGCGGTGGCGGCAGGCGTTCACGGCAAGTGAGCGGCAAGTGCGGATGGAAGGTGTGGCCGACAAGGACGGTCGACAAGGACGGAACCGGTTCTT
>CAZJIN010000156.1:0-6483 GCA_964545955.1 uncultured Sediminispirochaeta sp. | reverse complement strand
ATACCGAGGAAGACAACAACGAACAACTCCTCAGACCCAGATTCCTCAGGGATTTTCAGGGACAGGAGGAACTGAAGGAAAATTTATCGGTTTTCATTAAGGCCGCCACGGACAGAAGTGAAAGCCTCGATCATGTGTTTCTCAGCGGTCCTCCGGGACTGGGAAAAACCACCCTCGCCGGTATAATGGCAAATGAAATGGGTGCGGATTTCAAAGTGACCTCCGCGCCGGCCCTCGAAAAACCGAAGGACCTGGCAGGGGTGCTCACCACTATGACGGAGAGATCTGTGTTTTTTATTGACGAAATACACCGCCTCAAGCCGGTAATGGAAGAGATGCTCTACATCGCCATGGAGGATTACGAGATAGACTGGGTAGTTGGCCAGGGGCCTTCAGCCAGGACCATGCGTATTCCGATACCGGAGTTTACCCTTATCGGTGCCACCACAAAGGCAGGCCAGGTTGCGGGCCCTCTGTACAGCCGTTTTGGAATCACCGTGAGAATGAATTTTTATACAAGAGAGGATATCGCCCGTATTCTTCGCCGTACCGCTTCGATTCTCAAGGTCGACATCGAGGAAGAGGCGATCATACTCCTCGCAAGGAGCTCCAGGGGTACTCCCAGGGTCGCCAACCGTCTCCTGAGACGCATGCGTGACTATGCCCAGGTGCTTGCCGACGGCATCATCACAGTACAGGTTATCGAAGACGGACTCTCTCGACTTGAAATCGACCATTACGGTCTGGAAAAACACGACCGAGAAATTCTGCGCACCATTATTGAAAAATACCAGGGAGGACCGGTGGGCGCGGACACCCTCTCAATATCGGTAGGAGAAGCCGTGGAATCTCTCGAGGATTTCTACGAACCCTACCTTATCCAGAGGGGCTTTCTCCAGCGAACTCCGCGGGGAAGAATCGCCACGGACATGGCCTACACACATCTCAAACTGGAAAAGAAGCAAAATGAAAACCAGGACCTTCTCTTTTGAACTTCCCGAAGAACTGATCGCGCAGCATCCCGCCGAGCGGCGAGGAACAAGCCGGCTCATGGTATTGAATCGAAGGGACGGTACCATCGCCCACCATTCGGTGACTGACCTGCCATCCCTTCTTCCTGAGGGGAGTCTTCTGGTCCTCAACGATTCTCGGGTTCGAAAGGCGAGGCTCTACGGTACGACCTCCCACGGTGGGAAGGTTCAGTTCCTTCTGCTCTCCCACGAACCCGACGGCAGCTGGCGGTGTATGGTCTCAAAAGCGAAGAAACAGAAACCCGGTCGGGAATATTTTTTTCCCGGGGACGTGACAGGAAAGGTCCTTACGGCCGATGGAGAACTGAGAACGGTGGAATTTTCCCCGCCCATCGACGATGGCTACCTCGATGTTCACGGTCACATTCCTCTGCCCCCCTATATCAGAAGGGAAGATACCCTTCTCGACAGTGACAGATATCAGACCGTATACGCGGAAAAAACCGGCTCCGTGGCGGCACCGACCGCCGGACTCCATTTAACCAAAGCCCTACTGAATAAACTCTCCGAAACCGGCGTGGACACCGCACGGGTAACCCTGCACGTGGGAATCGGGACCTTTCTTCCGATACGAACGGAGGATGTGGAGGAACATCGGATGCACAGGGAGGAGTATCACATCCCGGCGGAAAGCGCAACAAAAATAACCCGGGCGAAGCAGGAGGGTCGCAAGGTCTGCGCGGTAGGGACCACCTCCGTGCGGACCCTGGAATCAGCGTGGAGGGAAGATGAACTTCAAGCGGGTGAAGGGGCAACGGAGCTTTATATTTATCCCGGTTATACCTTCGGAGCCGTGGACATGATGTTTACCAACTTCCACACCCCTGAATCAAGCCTTCTGGTGATGGTGTCGGCCTTTGCCGGAAAGAAGCTGATTGAGAAGGCCTACAAAAATGCCGTTCGGGAGCAATATCGTTTTTTTTCCTATGGGGACGCGATGCTCATTCTTTAATAGGTTGATTCATCCATCGCTTCAAAATCAGCGCGGACCCCGGCGAGTCGCCCAAGATCCGACGTGATGATTTCCCCATAGTCGAGATCACCGCTGCCGATTCTGGCGCGTTCATCTTCCCAGTAGTGGATCTCCTCAAGGTGAAGGTAAGACAGCTGTTCGGCCTTTGCCCACCAGAGCAGGGCACGGTCCCAGTAGTAGAGGGCCGTCTCATAGTAGTGTTCGGCTATCTCGAGACTCTCGATATTCTGTTCTTTCCAGGGCTGATTGTAGAAGTAGGCGACCCTTTTGTCGTACTCCGCGGCCCACAGCCGGTATTGTTTCACCAGTTCCAGGTTTACATGAAGGTAAAAAAGGGTTCTGTAGCGCTCCCATTCCTGTGTATTCTCTATCTTGGCCATTGCGTGAAGGGGATTGACGAAGGGGTTCTTCAAGGCTCGTTCAAGGTACCAGATGTTTTCCTTAAAATCCTCGGGATACTGGTAGAAATACTGGTGGTACAAATTGTAGTACTGTTTGGCGTAGTAGATGTCGTACGCCCTCAGGGATGGTGTAAAAAGGAGGAATAGTAGAAGCAAAAACGGCGTGTGAACAGGTGAATAAGTTCTCATCACCCTCTAGTATCGGAAGGTTTGAGCCGTTTCCACACCATCTCTTCCAATTCATTTACCGGAAGAGTGGCATCAAAGATGTGGAGCTGCATATCCGTATGCTCAAAAAGGCTAAAAGTGTGGAAATAGTTTGAACGGATCTCATCCTGGAAATCCTTGTTTTCATAGATTTCCATGGGTGTATTGCGGTCGAGCACGCGTCGCTGTCCTTCTTCAGGGGAAATATCCAAAAAAACGAGATGTTCGGGCAGGGGAAAGGGGCTGTTCAAATCCCACACCGAATCAAAATCCCAATCGATGGACTGGTAGGCCAGGGAACTGAAAAGATAGCGGTCGGAAATCACGAAGGATCCGTTGTCCAGATGGGCGATAATACCGTCCTCCTGATGGTACACGTGGTTGTGTCGGTCCGCGACAAAGAGCTTTGCCAGTGTACCCGGTGCGACGACCTCTTTTTTTTGAAGGACACGTCTGACGGTTTTGCCGATAAAACTATCGGTGGGTTCACAGGTAAGAAAAGAGTGGAAAGAATTCCGCTCAAACTTGTGGTGAAGAAGGGTACTCTGTGTGGTCGTGCCCGAACCATCGAGGCCTTCGAGGACAATAAAACCCTTAAGTACCTCGAATTGTTTTTGCTTTTTCATATTCCTTGCGATAATAGTAATGAAAATGCGTCAATATGTCATCTTATATTGCAAAAAAAGTGTTTTTCGCGGTAAATTTAAAACAAGCTGGAGACTATTCCAAGGAATACTCCAGAAAGAGGTGGTTTAACTGAGTTTCAAAACCCGTATACTCGGACCGGGACATATATTAATCTTTTCCGCCCTCATTCTTTGTACGGTAGTACTTTTGCTTCCCCTGCAGAGAATACTCGATGACTCTATGCAGAAACTCAAGGAAGAGACCATAGCCGCCCTGGAAAACACCATTCAACGTTCAATCGAATACGACAGCATCTCTCCGTCTCTCCTGCTTTACCTTGAAGTGAGGAATGTCGGTATCACCACCTTTACCCCCGAGGGTCGAAAAAATGTCGATATCGGGAAGATTCGAATTTACTATCATTTCGGAAAACTTGTGCGAGGTGATATTGCCTCATCGATAAAAGAGGTTTCCCTTATAAATTCCACCTTCAATATAGACCAGGTGCGGGATGAAAACCTCACCAGCCTGGTCCGTGGAATGACCGAAGGAGTTGACCGAGAGGCGTCGGAGAAAGGGAAGGAAGATGGCTTTCCGGAGAACCTGAAGATAAGCGGAAGGAACATCAACATCGAATATTCTAATAAAACCCGTGCGCACCGCTTCGAAGATCTCATTTTTGAAATCAGTACCACCGGAGAGACCCTCGAAATTGATCTTCGGGGAGGAACCCATGTTCTTTTTAAGGGGGGACTGCGATTAAAGGAACTGGCCTTACACGAAGCACAGACCGATTTCAAGCTTTCAGGCCAATACTACATGAAGGAGAAGGAGTTTTCATCGAGGCTTACGATAAAGGATTTTTCATCGGACCTGTTTGATTTTGGGGAACTCACCCTTGGGATAGTACAGAATTCCGAGAAACTCACCCTCCGAAAAATTGAGGATCGGTCGCCCTACGATTTTACTTTGGAATACCGTGCCGACCCGGGAAATCTGCAGATAAGCTTTGAGGGTGATCGTTTCGTTCCGGAAAATAATATCACACCGACCCAGGATTTGTCCCCCTATTCCGATTGGTTCAACTCCGTGATCAGCGGAGAAGCGGTGATGAACTACAGCTTCGCATCTGAAAATATCGGGTACAGTGGGAATCTTGAACTTGAACTGGAAAACAGTTTTCTTCCTTTTCCCCTCACTCTTTCAATAAGGGGAGAAGGGACTGAAGACTACACCCTTTTTGAATATCTGTCCATCACATCAAAAAAACTGAGCGGAAGCTACACGGGCAGGGTGAAGTATGAAAATCTCTCTGCCACGGGGACACTCTCCCTGAAGAATTTACTTCTGAACGAAAAGAACAGCCTGAGCGGCACTATGTCGATTGTCGGGGATCGCGAAGGGTTTCAGATTTCAGCTCCCGAAGTTTCTATCGATACAATTTCGGTAAAGGACATAGAAATTGAAGGTTCCCTAAAAGAAAGGGAGCTCGCGTTCTATATCCAGGCACTCTACACGGGAGGACCGGAAATGGAAGACGCGGGGTCCGGCGTCTCCGAAAAAAGATCGCCTAATATTGAGGCGGGTGGTACCCTTCGGTTCGATACAAACAGGTTTCTCGAACTTTCTCTCAGTGCCGAGCATGTACCCATCGACCGCCTAGTGGAGGAGTTTGCACCGGAGGATCGTCTCGACATGCTTCCCTATGGGGGACATTTTTTCAGTACCAACGCGTATTTGACCACGAATTTCGAACGTTTTTCCTTCTCCCTCTTCCCGATCACCATCGAAAGTGAGGATGGTCGTGTCGTGGCAAAGGGCTCTGTTGACGGCAACAATGAGAGACTCAGGGTTGAGGATGTGGCCTTTCAATTTCGTGATTATGACGCCGTCGGTGATATTGAAGTCCTCCGGAGTGATGAAAAAACTTACACCTTTAAAACCGTGTTCTCGGTAAATTCCCTCTTCTATGAACTTGACGGTGTGTATCATCAACCCGGTACGCTGATTGTTCGCGGTAATTACGACATATACCTTTCGGTGGTCTTCGGTTCCGGGTTCAATGCGTTTTCAGCACGGGTAAAGGACCTTCCCCTTCCCCTGGAAAAGAACAGGATAAGTGATCTGAGCTTCCGGGGGCGCGGCTCTTTCAGTGATTCTGAACGGTGGAGTCTGCAGGTTGCCTCCTTCTCCGCGGTGAACCTCCCCAAAATGCCCCTGGAGAACCGGGTAGATTTTTCGGGTACCTTTTTGCCGGGGGTACTGCAGCTGAATAAAATTTCCTACTTTGACAGTGTTTCCAACATCTCCGGTGACGCGGAGTTGCGCTACGAATCGGTGAGGCCTTTTGAGGGAAACCTCAGGCTAAATATGCAGAGTTCCGATGGTCAGGAGTTCTACCGGTTTGTCGGTTCGAGAAAAAGCGATTTGATCCGCGCGAATATTCAGCTTCAGAACGCGCAAACCGGAAGAATTCCCGATTTTCCCCTACGGGGAATTGTCAACGGTTCATTGAACGTCGAGGGCACGATGGAAGACCCCGAGATCACCTATTCGGTTACCCTGGATAGGGGGCAGTATAAAAAGAACTCCCTAGAACTGGAGAGTAACGGAAAGTATTCAGATCAAATCCTCAATCTTAGCTATCTCCGCGCCGTATTCGACAACCATATACTTCAGCGAGGAGAAGGGATTATCGATTTAAAAGGGGGGAAGGTTGATCTGACAGGACAGTACCGAGGTATTTTCATGAAACGACAGACTTCGGCTGAAATCACACTTGAGGGCCTTCTGGATTCCGATATTTCTCCGGTGGACCTTGTGACGGAACAACGGCCCTTTAATTTTTCAGCGGCTTTAAATCTCGAGAACATACGGGTGTTCGGGGAGTCCCGGGAGGACTGGCTGGTTCGTATTGAAAAAGAGGACAACGACATTACCTTCAACGGAGGTCCCGGAAACGCATTGCAGGGTTCCCTGGGGGAAGGCGGAGCATTCTCTTTCGTCCTTTCGGAGCCTCTACCCCTGAGATGTGATGTCCAGGGAAACCGGTCATATGAACAATTCGGTGTAAAGGTTCGTGATATAGGCATCGATGCGGATTTCCTCCAGCTTCTCGGAGTGTCGGTTGTTGATTTCTCGAACGGGCTCATCACGGGGAATCTCGATATATCGGGAGCCCCCAACGACCCCCAGTTTGACGGAATTTTCACCGCAACTAATTTCTCCGGTCAGGTACAGTACG
>CAZJIN010000155.1:0-6496 GCA_964545955.1 uncultured Sediminispirochaeta sp. | reverse complement strand
GAGGTTCTTTTGAAATCGTGAAATTGTCCTTCCCTTAAGAGCGGAACTCCCATAACCAAGGCGGAGACACTCATCGAGAAAATCGTCGTAGTAGGACCAGTAATCTTCGAAGGACATCTTCTGCATCTCGCCGCCCTTGAGTATTGCGTGGCGGATAGGGGTGATCAAAGGCTGTTTGAGGAATCGACCGAAGGCGTGGTGGATCGGCTGGAGAAATATTTCTTTTTTCCGCAGTTCAATATCCTTCACGCCGCCGCCATGGAGGGATTCAAAGAGTTTGCGGTACAGTCCGTCCTCATCGTAAACCTGGTAGAAATCCAGGTAGACCTGGCTCTCATACCCCCCAAGCTGGAAGAACATTCCTGTTTCAAGGATTTTCTTGTTTTCCCTGATGTACCACAAGTCGCTACGCTGCTCACGAAAAATGGTAAATTGAGGGTCTCCCTTCGTGATATCCAGTGCTTCCGCGATGCTATAGGTGCGAATATTCCTGGTTCCATCGTTGTTCTTCACGGCGAAGGGGGCGGAATCCTTCACTCTGCCGGTAACCGAGTGGTAGGCGTTGTTATACGCGACGAGGGAAAATTCGTTTCCACTGCGGTTCGTATAGACGAATACATTGTCGTCCACCCGTCCGTCTTCATGGGTGAGATCAAAGAGCCGAAAATTCTCGGAATCCGCGAAAAGATAGCGTTTTTTCATGAGGGGAAAGATACGGTGATAATGTTCATCGACCAGATGCTGATTCGGGATTTCGTTCCAGTAGGCCTTGCGATACTCCATACCGTATTTTTCATGATATCCCTCTACCTGCCCGTGGCCGACCATAGGGAGACCCGGCATTGTCACCATCATCGTGCAGACACCGAAGTATTTGTCACCATCGCCGAATTGGGCGACGGCGGTGTCTTCGTCGGGGTTGTTCATGAAGTTTACGAAGCGTTTCAGGATTTCAGGTTCAAAGTTTATGGTGTTCTTGATAGTGTTTTTGTATTTTTCGTTCTCTTCGCTTTTCAGCATATTCATGAAAGCACTGTTGTAGACCCTGTGCATCCCCAGGGTCCGTACAAAGAAGCCTTCCATCATCCAGAACGCCTCGGCCAGGAGAAGGGTGTCGGGGGCTTCGGCGGCCACCCTGTCGACCACTTCACGCCAGAACTCCTGGGGCATTTTTCGGTAAAACTCCTCGTCCTCCATACCGTACCAGCTTCGACTCGAGATGTCCCCGCCGCTTCCGGGGGCGGGGTACCAGAGCCGGTGGATATGCTTTCTCGCCAGGGTCATAGCGGCATCGAAGCGGATAATCGGAAAGTTGCGAGCCACATGAATTATTGTTTGGATCAAGGCTTCCCGGGTATCAGGATTCATGAAATCAAGCTGGGCGGTGTCGTTCCAGGGCATCGAGGTGCCGTCATTGCCGTGGTAGATATAGCGGCTTTCTCCGGTGGTGAAATCCTCCCGCTTGAATGTAAGGGCGGCATCGCTGCGGTCGTAGTAATGGTCCTCGAGATAGATCCCGATATCGGGGTGGTCCGAGAGATTCTGACTGTTGTAGCTGTAAGCGGGGTAGGGAGGATTCGGAAGCTGGACAAACCAGTCGGGATGCTGGAATACCCAGTCCCCGTCGATACCCGTATGATTGGGGACCATGTCGCTGGCAAGGCGAATCCCGCGGTGGGCGCACCTGTCCTTCAGGTTATGCAGAGCCTCCCATCCTCCGAGTTCATCGGCGATTTCGTAGTGCTTCAGGGAGTAGGCTGAGGCCTCTGCCTCGGGGTTGCCGCAGGAACGCTTGATGGTCTTGGAGGCAGTACTGCGTTCCCACAGACCGATCAGCCACAGGGCGTTGAATCCCTGATCGGCCAGACGGTCCAGTTCCTCATCGGGAATCTGGTCAAGCCGGTAGATTGCCCGGCCGTAACTGCGGGTGAGCTGATCAAGCCAGACGAGGGAGCTTTTTGCAATGAGCACAACCTTCGGCATCCAGTGGGTATCCATACTAAAGGCCTCATAGTCATGATCCATACCGTGGTAACGCATCTCTCGGTTTGGTCCCGGGCCGGGAGGGAAGGTCGGACGATTCTCTTCCTTCAGCAAGTCTATTCCCCTGAGAAGCTTCCCGGCAAAGGGGCCAAGGAACTGCTGCCAATGTTCGGCGATGTAGTTCAGCTGGGTGAGAATACTGTCCGGCGCGTGTTGGGAGGGCAGGCGTAAAAAATCAATCAGATTAAGGGATGATCCGTCTAGGGCGGGAAGCTTTTCCATGAAGAGATAAACGGTTTTTATCAGTTTCTCATACTCGGTGGTGAGAGAAAGGGATGTATCGTCCACCAGTTCCCTGTATTTCAGAATAGCCGGGTTCCGGTTGGTGATCCATAACAGGAGCATCTCCTCCAGGCTGTCTTCTTCCGAGGCAGGGACCTTGTCAAGAAAGGTTTTTGCCGAGATTTCTCCATGATATACCCGGAGGGGCGGAAATGTATCGACAAAATTTTCATAGGTGGTATCGAGGAGCGGACTTTCAATCTCTTTTTTCAGGTCCTGATTGACCTGTTGCAGCATTTGACCGCCCATCGCGCCGCTGTACTGGTCGATGATATGGTGAAAAATCTCATGCATCAGACCGAGGGCATACAGTTCCGCCGATGAGATTTTCATCTGTGGTGATCCTGTCTGTTCCCGAACGGTGTTGATTCGTTCCGTGAGAGTGAGAACGGCCTGGTAATCCGCGGAGATTATGTGCCCGTCCTTGCTGAAAAGGGAGTCGTCAAAGGAATATCGATCTCTGCTGGAACGGGTAAAATGGAATTCCCTAGGTCTGTTGTCGGCGAAAGCCGAAGGAAGGTGGTAGGTTTTTATATGCATGGTAACTCCTCAAAGGACTCATTCAGCATAAGCAGACTACTGGTTCTTGTCATCCAGCTCTTTCAGCTTGTCGCGCAGTCTGGCTGCTTCTTCGTAGTTTTCTTCGGCGACGGCGGCATCGAGCTTTGAAAGGAGGTCTTTTCGTTCATATTCCGTCGGATTGATTCCAACTTCTCCCGGTTGCTCACTGATGGAACTAAGGGGGATCCCCGCTTCATCTACCACCGATTCCTCTATGAAAATAGGGCATTTCTTACGCACCGCAATGCCCATCGCGTCGGAGGGGCGGGCGTCGATCTGAAGGGTAGACTCGTCGTGGGAGAGAACAAGCCTGGCAAAAAAAGTCCCTTCCTTGAGAGATGTTACCTCTATATGTTCCAGTTCAACCTCAATCTCCTTGAGGAGGGCGAGAAAAAGATCGTGGGTGAGTGGACGGGGCATAGGAACATTGCCCATACCGATGAGAATAGATTGGGTTTCGAGTTGTCCAATGAAAATAGGAACCGCAACTTCCGCTCCGAGTGGACGGACAAGCACGGCATTCCCCTGATCAGTTCTGGCTACAGTCCAGATTTCCGCTTCAACTAACATATTTTCTCTCTCACCCTTAAAGGATAAGATATTTAAGCTTACATATCAACACGTACGGAACTGTTCCTGGTGAAAAGGGTTTTCAAGTACAGGGGTATGAAATAACCACCTACTTGTATTCCTGAGCCTCGTCTTCTCCTCTGATAATTCGAAGGGCGGCATCTCTCAAGGCTTCGATCTCCCCTTCCCCGGGGTGAATGAAGACAGGAGCAAGATATTCGACGCGTTCCCGGATCACGGAGATCAAGCGGTCGTTGTAGGCGAGGCCGCCGGTCAGGATAATACCGTCGACTTTGCCGTAGACGGTGGTAAAGAGTCCGCCGATTTCCTTCGCGACCTGGTAGGTCATCGCCTGGAAGATGAGTTCAGCTTTCTCATCACCCCCTTGAGCTCTCTCGTCCACCTCTTTGCCGTCGGCAGTACCGAGATAGGCCATAAAACCACCGCGTCCTTTCAGCATTTTCATGGTTTCTTTTTTTTCATATGTTCCTGAAAAACACAGTTCCACCAGCCCTCCGGCGGGAAGTGTTCCTGTTCGTTCGGGTGAGAAGGGACCTTCCCCGTTGAGGGCGTTGTTTACGTCTATCACCCTCCCGTTCCGGTGTACACCGACAGAGATTCCCCCTCCCATGTGGGCGACTATGAAAGTAGTCTCCTCGTATTTTTTCCCCAGTTCCTCCGCGATTCGTCGGGCGATGGCTTTTTGATTCAGGGCGTGAAAGATTGATTTTCTCGGTAGTTCCGGATGACCGGAAATCCTGGCCACGTCCTGGAGTTCGTCCACCACCACCGGATCTGCAATCAAACCGGGGGCATGGGATGTCAAGGCTATTTCATGGGCAATCAGCCCGCCGAGATTGCTTGCGTGCTGTCCGCTGACGCCGAGACGAAGATCTTCGAGCATCCTGTCGTTGACGGACCACACCCCTCCGGGGATTGGTTTGAGGAGTCCCCCGCGACCTATGACCGCGTCAAAACTGTCCGGTGAGATACCCCTGTGTTTCAGGCTCTGCCGGATAATATCGGACCGGAAATCGTACTGCTCCGTAACGGCGTCAAATTCCGCGAGGTCGGCGGAATCGTGGCGTATCGTCTCGTTCAGTATCTCTTTCTCCCCTTCAAAAACGGCGATTTTCGTGGAAGTTGAACCGGGATTGATGACAAGGATCTTTTCAGACATATTTATTCATCTCCTCGGTGTTATGATATATTTAGAGGAGTGGGCCTGTCTATTACTTTTTTATCTGGAGAATAAATACATGCGGACGAAGGTTGAACCTATAGTTCTGATACACGGATTTCTCGGGTTTGACGCGGAGACAATTATCAATTTTCCCTATTGGGGTGGAACGGTGGATCTTGTGCAAAGTCTCCGGGAAGAGGGGTTTTCGGTTTTTTCCGCCCAGCTCGGACCGGTTTCTTCGAATCGGGACCGAGCGTGTGAGCTTTACGCTTTTCTCATGGGGGGACGGGTGGATTACGGTGCCGCCCATGCGCATAAATTCGGCCACGCCAGGTTCGGAAGGAGTTATCCGGGGATATTCTCCGCGGGGCAATCGGCGACGAGACGCAAGGACGTCGCGAAAGGGGGATTGGCCGGGCGCGTCCACCTCATCGGACACAGTATGGGAGGGCAGACTGCCCGATTGCTTGTGGAGCTTCTAGAAAACGGTGATCCAGAGGAACTGGATTTTCCACAAACCTCTCTATCGCCACTCTTTGAAGGGGGGCATTACGATGTGGAAAGTATTACCACTCTCTCGACTCCCCATGACGGGACTACCCTCGGATACCGGTTCCGGGATATCGGGGTTCTGAGAAAACTGTTTGCCCGTCTCCTGGTGATGGCGAGCCTTCGTCGGGAGGATCCTTTTCTCGATCTGATGATTGATCACTGGAGGCCGGCGGCGGAACCCGGGGAGAGCCTGGAAGGCTTTGTAAAACGGGCGATCCACGACAACGCGTGGCAGCGTTCCGAAGACTTCTGTTACCATGATTTGATCCCCGCCGGTGCGAGTGCCCTGAATCGGAGAGTCGCGGTTTCGGGGAGGGTGTATTATTTCTCCTGGGCAAACAGTTGCACCAGATCTTCGAAACAGGGAGGACATCACGTGCCCCAGCGGAGCATGAACCTTCCCCTCCATCTCAATGCAAGGTACATGGGATCCCTCGAAGAGGTGTCGGAGGAATGTGGATCCGGGCCGGAGCAATGGTGGGAAAATGACGGGATGGTGAATACCTGCTCCATGGACGGTCCCACTCTGGGAAGCTCCGATAAAATAATATCCTTTCAACGGGAAAGGGGGGTGCCCGATAGGGGAGTCTGGAATTATATGGGAAAGCTGGATCCCCTGGACCACTGGCAGATGCATATGGTTCCCCCCTTGGGAGGGGAGGCCCCTCCCGGGTATGAAACGCTCACCGAGTTTTACCGCAGGTGGTGTGAATTTTTGTATTCCCTTCCGGAATGAACCGGCATGGGGCAACCGGTCTTCTCTCGCACTCTTCTCGGCACTTTCTCGCACTCTTCTCGGCACTTTTCCGGTCTTTTCTCGGTCGGTCCGGACCCAATCCGGGCCTAATCCGGACCCAATCCGGGCCAGGTCCCGGCAGGATTACCCTTTCGGCTCTTTTTCGGTTTCGAATTCCAGGGAGCCTCTGCTGAGGTCGTGCAGTCCGGAACGGACGATTTCGATTTTTTCCAGGGGGATCGAACCGGCAAGTTCTACATCGGTGGTGAACTTTTCACTTACTATCAGGGCGGAATTTTGCAGGAGGAGTAGTTTGGCCTGATCGAAGAGGTGGTAGGGCAGACGAACATGGAAGTCGGTCTTTGCCACGAGTTCTTCCGTGGAAGCTGCGGCAATCACCTCCTGGGCGGACCGGGTATAGGCTTTTACGAGCCCTCCGGTTCCAAGCTTGGTTCCTCCGAAGTAACGCACCACCAGGAGAATGACGTTGGTGATCCCGCTGCCTTTGAGTACCTCGAAGACCGGACGCCCCGCCGTTCCATGGGGTTCACCGTCGTCGGTCATGCCAA
>CAZJIN010000154.1:4004-6524 GCA_964545955.1 uncultured Sediminispirochaeta sp. | reverse complement strand
GAAGGGGAAGCTTTGGGACGCGGTTTGCGTTGTCGTTTGAAGGATTTATCCGAAGATGGAGCTGCCGTATTGATCGGTGGTCGCGGAAAGATCGGGATGATGATAAGAATCCGTTATTCCCTTGGAAAATCGACTATTACCATGGATGGGGTAGTGCGAGGTGTAAAATACAACCAGGGGAAGAACCATTCAATTCTTCACATCCAAGCATCTCCTCCAACCATGGCAATGCGCAATCGCATACTCGTCTATGTCTACAATATTTTCAAAGAACGGGACAAGTAGGAACTCGTCGATGAGGTACCCTTCTGTCCGGGAAGAGCTGCCGGGTATAGATTGGGTCCCGGGAATCCTCGATTTTTTGGTTGATCCTGAATTGAAAAATTTCATGTCTGTCATATACTGTAGAACAGAGGTAAAAATATGAAGAAGTGCTTTTTGTTCTGTCTGATCTCTTTGATGTTTTTTTCCACGAATTCTATGTGGGCTCAGGAGGGCGAAGAGAGCAAACTGCTTTTTGCATACCAGAGGAATTTCGCGAGGGGAAGTCTTTCCACCAAGGTACAGGTTCTGCAGGATGCCGCCGATATCGGTGAAACGGGGATGGGGAAGCTCTATCTGCAGGCTTTGGAGTTTTACCTGGACAACATCCGGACCTTAAAGGAAGATGCCACCGCCATTGAACTAGCCAGGTTGGCCTCACGTCTTATTGGACGACAGGGATAGTCCCCCGCCATAGATGCTCTGTGGAAGGTTTTTCACAGTAGCGATGATACAGGTATCCGGATTGCCGCTATCGGAAGTCTGGGGGAACTTCTCGATCCTGAACACCCTCTTCTTGGGGAAATGTACAACTATATGAGCGGACAGCATGGGGATTATCTGGAGGGCAAAAGTGTGGACCAGCAGGTTATAGCTGAGATGCTGGTCAGCTTTGGAAAAATAGGTGCCGCGTCCGCCTTTCCCCAGGTTTTTGCCGCTCTCAATATCGGGTATCCGGATTCAATAGAGCAGAAAGCGAAGGCCGCCCTGGAGAAGCTGGAGGGAAATACGGTGGATATGGTAATCCATGTACTCGAAACCGGATTTCCCAGGGAAAAACAACCGGCCCTTGAATGGAGCATGAAGAACGACTCTTTTTCGCGGGAACAAAAGGGGCGAATCTCCCTGAAAGCCCTGGAAATGGGACTGGAAAGTACACAAAACGACAGTGAAGACAGGATGCTCCGGGACCTGAGGTATTCCGCGGTTGAATACCTGGCGGAACTCAAGTGGTCCGAGGCCTCTCCATTGATCATAAAGCACTTTGATCAGACCAACATTGAGGTTGATCGAGGGATCACCGACGAAGATACACTACTCAGAGCTATTTCCGCGCTTGGAGCCATGGGAACCCATGAAGCAGCGGTACGACTTAGCCTCTATCTAGAGGTGTTGAACACCTATAGAGAAAATGGGCAGAGCGTGGATGAACAGGTCGTTCTCGCGGTGATCCGGAACATCGGTGAGCTTGGTGACAATGTAGCTTTCGATCATCTTTTGTATACCATGTATCTGGACTACCCCCGATCGGTCAAACAGGCTGCCCGGGAGGTTTTAAGCGAACTCAAACAATGAATTAAAGGGTATACGGAGGCTCTATTTCCTGCGGTATGAACAGTTGATTGAAGTGACTGCCGTGGCGATAGTGGGGGCCCTGCTGTTGGCAGGACAGGGAATTCATCCCGAAAGGTGGTTTCTCCCGATAGTGTTCATTGCCGTCGTTCCGGCGGCTCTTTCAATCGTACTTTTTACAACGGAGCTCCCCGGGGCACATAAGACGGCCCTCTTTCTGACGTCAATCGCCCTGCTCTGCATCTGCGGGCTGTTGATGTTGCAGCGTCAGACCCTTGAACGTCAGTTCTGGGGGATACTACCCGAAAGAGTGACGATGGTCACCGGTGTGATGGTGGAAGACGGCGGTACGGGTACCGGCGGGAAGGTTCGAATCATCCTCAGCCTGGAACAGGTAGAGGATTGGTATGGAAACAGGGCGGAAGCGACCGGACGGCTCACGGCGTTCTGTGAAGGGCCGTCGGTACCGGAGCTCGGTTCACTGGTACGGCTGAAGCTTGGGCTTTTTTTGCCTGAAGACGGGGAGTCCCGAAGCGGATATCTCGGTTATGGTCTGTCGAATCCTGAAATACTCAGCCCACCGCCGACCGTATTCCGACACAGGGCAGGGGTTTTTGATTTTATCCATACCAGAATTCGCAGCATCGGAAAAAAATCTCCCGATCTGCTGGAGGCATTGCTTCTGGGCTACAAAAGCGGGGGGTCCGAAAAGCTCTATGACCTGTTTCGGAGAAGCGGAAACGCCCATCTCCTGGCGCTTTCGGGAATGCATCTGGGGATTATCACCCTCGGGGTGATGTGGCTTCTGGTTCCCCTTTTCGGCAGGGGTCGCGCGGTGTTGGTCTCCCTGGTTCTGATCGTGGTGTATCTCGGTCTTGTGGGCCCCGCGGCCCCCCCCGCTCCGGG
>CAZJIN010000154.1:0-3994 GCA_964545955.1 uncultured Sediminispirochaeta sp. | reverse complement strand
GTCTTGTGGGCCCCCGCCCGTCCCTGGTCCGGGCGGTCCTGATGTACGGCCTAGGCAGTTTCGGCTTTCTCTTCTTTGGGAGAAGGCCCTGTCTTTTCCATCTACTGGTGATGACCTTTGTTGTTCAGAGCCTTTTTTTTCCGGATACGGCGTACAGCCTAGGTTTTCAGCTGTCTTATCTGGCACTGGCGGGAATCATCCTGTGGAGTGGGACGATAGAGGGGGCGATCCCCTTCTGGGTCCCTCCGACCGCGCGAAAGGTAGTAGCCGCGGGCTTGTCGGCTCAATTGTGTACCTCCTTCCTCCTGGTGAAGGTCTTCGGAGTGCTGTACCCCTTCGGTATTTTATCGGTTCTGCTGCTTTCTCCGTTCATAGTTCTTTGGATGTGGGCGGGGATTTCCTACATTCTCTGGACTTTATTGATGGATGCCTTTCCCGGAACGGGAATGGTAATGCTGGACCTCCTCTTCAGACGGATTCTGGAAGCAATGGCGGAATTGACCTTTTCGCTGACAGAACTGTGCGCGTCCTTTCCCGCTCTAAAGATTTCCTCAGATAGATGGGGGTGGGTTGCCGGACTGGGGATCTCGGTATTGACCCTGTTCACGCTCTCCCGGTATGTTGGCAGATATGCAGCGAATCGAAAACTACAACTCACCGAAGGAGATTCGACAGTTTCTCACTTCCCGTGGAATGGCTCCGAACCGCCGATTTGGGCAGAATTTCCTGATTTCACAGGGGATACGGGAGAAGATCACAGGGCTGCTTGAGCTTCGGGAGGGCATGGACGTGTGGGAGATAGGTCCCGGTCTGGGGGCTATGACGCAGCATCTCCTCGAGTATAATCCCCAACTGACGCTGTTCGAGATCGACAGACTCTTCGTGGAATACCTCAGAGAGCTCTATGGAGGGAAGAATTCCCTTCATATTGTGGAGGGAGATGTCCTGCGGACATTGCATGGGGTGTATGAGCAAAGAGGTGTTCCCGATAGAATAATCGGGAACCTTCCCTACAATATTGCCTCGACAATCATCGCCTCCATGATCGAGGCGGGCTGTCTCGCGGAGCGAATGGTTTTTACGGTGCAGAAAGAGGTGGGAGCTCGTATTTCGGCAGTACCCGGTACGAAGGAATACTCTTCTTTTTCGGTGCTCTGTCAGTTTGCCTGTGATATCATTGAAGCTGGTGATATCTCACCGGCCAATTTCTATCCCCAGCCACACGTAACCTCCGGTGTGCTTGTCCTTGTCCCCCATGGGAAATATGATCCGGCCTTGCTTCCATGGGTAAGTCGTATCAGCCGCGCCCTATTTTCTTCACGGAGAAAAACGATACGCAACACCCTGCTGAAGGCCGAATGGCTGGATGGAGTTGGAAGGGAAAGAATGTCGGAACTGCTGGAAGAACATTCTATAGACCAGGGATTGCGCGGAGAAGTCCTTTACGTTCAGCAAATCGTGGACCTGGCAAGAAGCATTAAATCATATCACAGGTCTTCGCATAACCATGATCGCCGTTCCGATTCACCTCCGGAGGGTGAACAGTTCGAAAAAAAATAATTTTATAAGCTCCCTGTTTGACTTGAAAAATTCCGGCGAGTATAATGGAGGCAATAATGAGTTACGTGCTTAGGAGAATAATCATGCAAAAACATTTTTTCACCGCTTTGATGATCGGAGTGGTTTTTTTCTATCTTGGTTCCTGTGCGTCGGAACAGGCCCGGAGGGTGGTGGAACCGGCACCGGAACTCGAACCGGTCGTAGAAGCGGAGAAAGAAGCCCCAACGAAAAAGGTCGTTGAGGAGGTGCAGCTTATAGCGAAGGAACTGTCCTATTATTGGGATGGGGTCCTGGCCTCCTACAGAGTGTATAAGTACGCCGATGAGGGAACTCAAAGACTGGAAGAGGTTCTGTACAATTCGGATGACGAGGTTCAGGAACGAATTGTGTACAAATACGAAGAGGGTAATCGCAGGGGAATGCAGACTTTCGATGAGTCCGGAAAGCTGCAGAGCTACCATACTTATAGGTATGATTCACGGAACCTTCTGGTGGAAGACTCCTTTTTTGATGCCGAAGACGAACTCCAAACACGTCAGGAATATAAGTACGATGAAGGGGGTAGGAAGACACGCTGGGAAGTGTACAATGGGGATTTGGTTCTCCTAAGTAATACCCTCTATACCTATGAAGACGGGTTGAATACCCTCATCGAGAATTATAGCCCCTCCGGAGAGGTCTTGGATTTTTTCACTATCGAGTATAATTCAATGGGTGATCCCATAAAAAGAACATGGTACTCCGATGAGGATCAAGTGAAAGAGTCGAAGGGCTACACCTACGAGGACGGTGTGCTCACGGAAGAGACTATTTTTCGTGGAAACGGTTCCGTACTGCGCGAGATACGCTACAGCAACAACAGTTCCGGTAGTCCCGTGGAGAAGCTTATCCTCGACGGCGGCGGGGATATTCAGGAGCAGATCACCTTCGAGTATATAAACAGAACAAGGGTAAAGTATGTAAGGGTGGACGATTAGCATGAATAAGATGGGAAAGAAACGGATCGGAATGGTAAAAAGGGTACTTGCCCTTGGTGTTTTGTTTATGGTTGCCCCTCTTCTCATGGCAAATGAAGTCTCCGCGGTCTGGACGAGGCTCTATGAGAGGGCGGTGACGTATCCCCAGAAACAGCAGATCATGCTGAATATCCTTGAACAGCATAATCGGGAATTGATTCCCGTGCTGACTGAAGCACTTGATGTGGAGGTCCGCAATCTCAGAAATACCTCGAACATTACCGAGAAATCAATGCAGATCGATCTGATGAAAATGGTGGTGAAAGAGCTCGGGGCACTCAAGGCCAACGAGGCCCGGGAAGTGCTTTTCGAGACGGTGCGGAATGTAGATGATCCATTTCTGAAGGGTGAGGCTATTATTTCCCTGGGCAAAGTGGGTGCCCGCCAGTATGTGGGGGACCTGGCCCTTATGCTGAGAAATATCAATCTCAACGCGGAGACCGGAAATGATCGGAGGGAGGGGGAGGTTCTTGCCTATGCCCTGGTGATGGCCCTTGAAAGGCTCCGGGATGATGCGGGGTACTCTCCGGTCTTCTTTGCTTCACGAGGCTGGTATTCCCCTTTGAGCGGTGTCAAAGAGCGGGCGGAAGAAGCCCTGGAGGTGATGGTTGATAACCCGACAGAGCAGCTCCTAGAGATTTTGTTGAACGAAACTGACTATGAAGACAAGCTCGCGGTACTGCACGCGGAAGAAAAATCTTCAGCGCCAGGGACCGCGAAGGCCGAGCTTGCCGCCGCGGGACTGACGGAGGGGCTCAAATACTCACCGAATAACCTCTCCGAACAGCGGATCTTGAAGGAAATCAGGCTTTTTTCACTGGGTATGTTGAAGAAATATCCGAGGCCTCGGAATATGGATATAGTTGCGAGGATGGACCGAATGATCACGCTCTACCGCGCGAACAGGGTTTTTGATGAAGATGAAATGCTCACATTGATCGATGTTATGGGGAGGTACGAGGGGCAGGAGGATGTCGCGAAGTCCTTGTCCTCTTTGCTCAGATACTACAATCAGCGCCGCGATGTAGAACCGCCTGATTCCTACAGGATTGTAAGGGCCCTGATCCAGGCCCTGGGATCAATAGGGCATATAAGCGGCCTGGAAGAACTGACCTTTATCACCTATTCCAGCTTCTGGGAAGGCTCGATTCAGCGAGAGGCAAAAGCCGCGATCGAGAAGATCAGATAATCAATCAGATAATTCCCGATATCTCGGCAACTCAAAATTGTTCCGGGCACCTTCTTCGATGCCCGGTCAAAGGCAAACCTTATTCGACCTGGGCAAGGGTTATGGCGGCGGTGGTTACCACGTCGTCCACACTGCAGCCCCTTGACAGGTCACTGACCGGTTTCGCAAAACCCTGTAGGATCGGTCCATAGGCGAAAGCCCCGGCAAACCGTTGCACAAGCTTGTATCC
>CAZJIN010000153.1:0-6530 GCA_964545955.1 uncultured Sediminispirochaeta sp. | reverse complement strand
GGGATTTAAATAGCCGGCAGTTGGTCCGGAGCCGGCAGTTTTGCGCCCCCAGTCTAGGGCTCCTTCGGATAGGGCATCACAAACCAGGCGATCAGGTAGAGCAGAACACCGGAACCGACCGCGAACATCAATACCAGAGTAATAACCCGCACCAGGGTCGGATCAATATTGAAGTATTCCGCAATCCCCCCGCACACGCCTGCCAGTTTTTTATCTCTTCGAGAGAGAGTAAGCCGTTTTTCCTGCATATCGGTTCCTCCGGAATAATCATATTTCTTTTGAATTTCAAACACAGTGAATTTGTAACACAGGATTGTTTTTTTTTCCATGCCCCTATAGAGTTGTCTCGGAAGAGTAGTATCGGGGAGGATATCGGAAATTATGGCCACGGAATCATTGCCTCGTCTCGACAGCCTCAAGGATACCGATGAGCTCTATCAGAAAATACTATCCCTGTGCCGCCTTGGGAGGGGAGAGATCTGGGAGGACCCCGAGGGACGCCACCGCGTAGGTGTTCTGGACGCCGTCTCCCCGGATGAGGTGTATCGTCTATTCGGATCGGAACGGGCTGATCTCATGATTAACGACCCCCCCTACAATATCACCGTCGGGGGAAAACGGACCGGCGCGCTCCCGGAAGATCCCCTGGATATATACATACGGTTTTCCAGAAATTGGGTAAAAAACTCCCTGAAGGTGATGAAGGAGAACTCCCACTTCTACATCTGGCTGGGGGCGGACCAGAAGAAGGGTTTTCAACCCCTGCCGGACTTCATGCTGATGATGCGCGGATTTCCCGAAGTGAAGACGAGGAGTTTCATCACCCTGCGCAATCAACGGGGTTACGGAACCCGAAAGAACTGGATGGCGGTTCGACAGGAGCTGCTCTACTATACCCTGGGAAATCCCCCTTTTCGCGTGGGATATACCGACATCCCCAAGGTCTTGAAGGGATATTACAAAACGATAGGGGGAAAAAAAATGGAAAACCTGGAGCGAGGCCTGTCGGATACCATCAGACCGGGAAATGTGTGGCTGGATATCCAGCAGGTTTTTTACAGGATGAGGGAAAATGTTCCCGGTACCTTCGCGCAAAAGCCCCTCAAGGCGATTGAAAGAATACTGTATTCCGCCGACGGCTCCGCCCTGGTAGGTGACCTTTTTGCGCATTCCGGAACCACCCTGATTGCCGCAGAGAAACAGGGGACCCGATGCTTCACCGCGGATATCAATCCGATTTTTGCGGAACTGACGATCCGTCGCCTCGAACATTATCGCGCGACGGGACGTCCGGGTTGGCAGTGGGAGAATCCCTTTCCGGAACTTGGCCGGAACCTGTCCGGAATTGGTCCCGAAAAATCGCCCTCCCCCGCCTCAGACACCTCCGACCACCAAAACCCGTGGCTCATCCCACCGTGACCCATGGCTTTCGGCTTTTCGATTCTACCTTTTTCTTTTTCGGCGACGCTTTCCCGGATGCTTCACCTCGACTCCACCGAAAAGGGCGACCGCACGGACTTTCAAAGTAGGGGCGCCGGGTATATATTCTCCTGAAGTTTTGTTTTCAAGACCACCGAATATTGGCAGTCCGTTTATTTCCACATTCATACCATCGGGAACTAGTAGTTCCACCCCGCCGAACATGCACATTATCTCCACGTTAAACTCCCCGGGGGGAAGATATGCCCGGGTATAGTCAAGGTCGGCACCACCGAATACGGCCAGCAACTTTGTGTACCGAGAAGGACGCCACACCCCTTTCCTCGTGGTAGCCGAAAAAACAGACAACATACTCTCATCGGAGCGTATCTGTCCGGTATTGATACTGACCCGATTCGGGGAGTTCGCCCCGCCGGAATCTCGAACCGCGTCCTCCCCATTGATCACGGGGAGATCGTTCACGACCTTCAACAGTTCAGAACGGTCCTCCGTAGCAGTGGCAAGTTCCAGTCTCCGTTCGAACTCTTCCATCACGATATTGTTGTGGGCATAATTCACTTTCAGTTGTTCTATCACCTGGTCTCGCAGGCGCTCCACGGGTATGCTTTGGAAATACTGCAGTTCCGACACTTCTTAACCTCTCTTCTGAAAGATTCTCAATAGTTTTTAAATAAACCCCTTAAACGGGAACCTCATTGAACGGATATGGGAGAAGCTCTCCCAGGGTCCTTCTGGAATGGACACCGTCGGGACTCGCGAGAACTACCTCAAAGTCCGGCGTACAAAACTCCGCCATCACCTGCAGACAGAGGGCACAGGGAACCGATGGAGGATCGGCTTCGGTCACAACGACGATATACCGATAATCCCTCTCCCCGGCGGCATTCGCAGCGAGAATCGCTCCACGTTCGGCGCAGATGGTACCGCCATAACTCGCGTTCTCAACATTGCAGCCGGAGAATATCTTCTCACCGGAGGTCACCATGGCAGCACCGACCTTGAAGTTCGAATAGGGGGCATACGCGTTGTGTCGGGCGTGTATCGCGAGGTCAAGGGCCTGTTGCAGTGTTCTGTCGTCACCGTTCATTTATCGCCTCCCTTCCATTGTCCCATTGACGAGCCTTTGATAAAATATAGCAGATTTGGTATAATGTGGCAAATAGAACAGCAGGGAGAATTATTATGGAAAAAATTGCATGGATTGGAACCGGCGTGATGGGACACAGCATGTGCGCTCACATTATCAAAGCCGGATATGAAGTGAATGTGTACACCCGTACAAAATCAAAAGCCGACGACCTGGTCGCCGCGGGTGCCGTATGGTGCGAGTCAGCCGCGGAGGCGGCCCGGGGGAGTAAATATATTTTTTCAATCGTCGGTTACCCTGAGGATGTGAGGGAAACAATGTTCGGTCCCGACGGCGTCCTAGAGAACGCCCCGAAAAACTCATATGTAATTGATATGACCACCTCTACCCCCTCCCTGGCGGAGGATATTTTCTCCGAGGGCAAGGACCGTTCCATTCACTGCCTGGATGCCCCGGTTTCGGGTGGAGATACCGGTGCCAAAAACGGAACCCTGGCCATCATGGTAGGAGGAGAGAAAGCGGACTTCGAAACGGTTCTGCCGATTTTCAAGTTGATGGGTGAAAACATCGCCTATATGGGAACCGCGGGAAAGGGTCAGCACACGAAGATGTGTAACCAGATTCTCATCGCGGGGACCATGATCGGAGTAGTCGAATCACTCCTTTACTCCTATAAAGCAGGGATGGACCTCCAGGAGGTGATCGACGTCATAGGAAAGGGAGCGGCATCCTCCTGGTCGATAAATAACCTTGGGCCGCGTATCGCGAAGGGGAACTTCGATCCGGGTTTTTTTATCAAACATTTCGTGAAGGATATGCGAATCGCCCTCGATGAAGCCCGACGCATGACCCTCTCATTGCCGGGACTGTCCCTGGTCCAGCAGTTCTATACCGCCGCCATGGCCATGGGATATGAGGACCTCGGAACACAAGGCCTCTACAAAGTACTAGAGAAAATGAACGGTGTGGACTAGGGTCGAAAGCTTCTTTGCATAGGGGCATTCTCCGTTATGTGGATGCCCCGGTTTTAACAGAGATTGATGCCAAGCTGTATCAACCGCATAGCCCGTTCGGCACTATCCACCAGCAACTCCCGTCCCCTGGACATCGCCTCCTCAAGGCTCATCGCGCGATTGACCGTGCTCATGACCGCGTCTATACCGTTCTCATATACCTCTTCAATACCGTCACCGATATCTCCCGCGATTGCGAGGACGGGGATCCCCATCTTTTTTGCCCTTCTGGAAATACCCACAGGGACCTTCCCGTAGGCCGTCTGTCCGTCCAGTTTCCCTTCACCGGTTATTACCAAATCTACACTGTCGAGGCGTTCTTCAAAATTGACCGCGTCGAGGACAAGGTCAATTCCCGCTTCCATGGAGGCACCGCAGAACACCAGCAAGCCGTATCCCAGGCCACCGGCAGCACCTGCTCCGGGAGTTTCTTCCAACCGGAGTCCCATCTGTCCTTGCACCACCTCCGCCAGTTTCAAAAGAGCCGAATCCAGCTCCACCACATCTTCGGAAGAGGCACCCTTCTGAGGGCCATAGACGGTGCTCGCCCCGGAGGGGCCGGTGAGGGGATTGTTTACATCACAGGCTACCCGAAAAACAGCCTTGCTCACTCGGGGGTCTACCCCGTCGGTGTCTATTTTCTTTAGAGAAGCAAGGGCCGCGCCACCTGGTGGAAGAACTTTTCCATCTGCATCGAGGAACCTGTAACCGAGGGCCGAAGCCATACCGGTGCCTCCGTCGTTAGTCGCGCTGCCCCCGATGGCAAGGATTATTTCCTCCACGCCATTTTCCAGAGCATCCAGAATAAGCTCTCCGGTACCGTAAGTGGTGGTGATACGGGCGTCCTTTTCCCCATCAGGAATCAACACCAAGCCGGAGGCACTCGCCATTTCAATAACGGCGGTAGTGGGATCCAGCAAACCATAGGAAGCCTCCACTTTTGAACCGAGAGGACCGGTCACCTGAAGCCTGACAACCTCGCCTTCACTGGCGGCTACAAGAGCCTCCACAGTGCCTTCCCCACCATCACCGATAGGTATCTTTTCCACCTCCGCCTCCGGAAACACATGATAGATTCCCTCTTCTATTGCATCGGCAACCTGTTGACTGCTGTTACTTCCTTTGAAAGAATCAGGTGCTATGAGTATTCTCATTCCTCACTCCTCACTCCTCAACAATTTTCTCTATTCTCACTTTATACCATCTTGCTGTCAAGCATTGATCGGCGTTGATAGTACACAGTGGAAAGGCTATAATCAGAGGTATGATACATAACTATAAGAACCATAAACCGGAGGTCGGAAAAGCCCTGTTCATCTCCGATACTACGGAGGTTGCCGGAGAAGTCTACGCAGAAGAGGACGTGTCCCTCTGGTACAACGTCTCCATCCGGGCCGATTTAGCCCCGGTCTATATCGGCCGGGGAAGCAATATTCAGGATAACAGCGTCCTGCATGTCGCGGAGAACCTTCCCTGCAGGGTCGGCGCCAATGTTACGGTCGGACACGGTGCGATTGTCCATGCCTGTACCATTGGCGACACCTGCCTTATTGGAATGGGGGCGAATGTTCTGGTTGGCGCCGAGATAGGAGAGGAATCGATCGTGGGAGCAGGATCCCTGGTGACGCAGAACAAGAAGTTCCCACCCCGTTCTCTGATTATCGGTTCCCCGGCAAAAGTGATACGTCAACTGACCGGTGAGGAGCTTGAGGGTATCAGAAAAAACGCCGCGGAATATATCGAGCTCGCCCGAGAATACGGCCGATAGACCGTCGGAGACTCCCTGCCTTTGCCTTTCGTCCGAGGCCCGTTAAGTCGCTGCCGAGGCCGATAAGTCTCCGCCGAGGCCGAATGAGGCCGTCACCAAATTGTTGCGCTGAAAGAGCCCCAATTCAGGGCCCAATTCAGGGGGAGGAAGAAAAAAGACTCGAGGACCCTGCCTTCAGGAACCTGCCCATCCCTTTCGCGCCGGTGAACTCGCCATCCCTCACGATGACGGAACCCCGCAGGATTGTCATACTCGGCATACCGGTGACCGCGGTCCCATGATAAGGGGTATAGCCGGCAGCGGTATGCTGATTCTTATCGCTTATTGAGTGCTGCCGTTTTGGATCAAAAATCACGATATCGGCATCGGTTCCGACCTCCAAACTTCCCTTCTGCGGATACAACCCAAAATACCTGGCCGGCCCCTCGGACAGCAAAGAAACCATTCTTTGCAGATCGATGTGCCCCGACCCGACACCGCTATGATGGATCAGCGGTAGCAGTTCCTCCGTTCCGGGAATTCCCGGCAGGACCGTTCGACAATCATCGGACCACAACTTCTGTTTGAGGGTGAAGGTGCAGTGGTCCGTGGCTATAATATCCACACCACCCTTCTCCACCGCCGACCAGAGCGCCGTGTTGTCTTCGGCAGTACGTAGGGGTGGAGTCATTATAAATTTTTGCGCGTTCTTCCCTGAGAGAAGCTTTGAAGTGAGGAGAAGGTAGTGGGGGGTAGTCTCCACTACAACTCTGGTACCCTTTTCCCTCAGCTCCCTGACCGCGTCATATCCGCGGGCCGATGAAAGATGCACGATGTAGATCGGAGCCGACACTTCCCTGGCCAGATCTCCAACCATCCTGATCGCCCTATATTCAGCCTCAGAAGGGCGTAACACCGGATGAAGGGAAGGCGGATGGGGCTGTCCCTCGTACTCCAGGGAAACCTGTTCGATCAGCTCGTCATCTTCGCAGTGGGCGGATACCATCAGTTCTTTTTCCCGACACCAGGCAAAGAGTTGTTTCAACCCCTCCTCGCCAATAAAATACCCCTCCCGCTTATAGGTGGTGAAAATCTTCACCGTCGTTATTCCGGAAGCACGAAGATCATCCAGCTCCTTCTCTATACTTCCATGGGTCCTAAAAATACACTGGTGAAGGCCAAAATCGATCACCATCTCCGCTTCCGCGGCGGCAATCCGATCCAGACTGCTCATAGTCAAACT
>CAZJIN010000152.1:0-6566 GCA_964545955.1 uncultured Sediminispirochaeta sp. | reverse complement strand
ATGATGTCGGTGTACTTTGTCGGGCAGGTTTCTGGTATTTTTATTGCAGTACCCGTGATTCGAAGGGTAGGTTTCGTACGGGCCTTTGCCGCTTTTGCGTCAATTGCGTCGGCGGTGGCGATTTTGCATATCATTTTTCTGAACCCCTTTGTATGGATCGCCCTGCGCCTGGCCCAGGGGCTCTGTCTGTCGGTGATGCTGGTGGTGGTGGAGAGCTGGTTGAATGTATCGACTACTTCCAAAAATCGGGGGCGAATACTTAGTATCTACAACGTGATGTACCTGGCATCCATGGGACTCGGTCAACCGCTTATCGGGGTTTTCTCTCCGGCAAGTTTCGAGGTTTTCGGGTTGTCTTCGGTCCTGATCTCCCTGTGCCTGGTGCCGCTGGCGCTGGCCCAGGTCACGGAGGTACCGCGGGTTCGCAAGCAGCCTCCTTTGCTGATAAAAACCTACCTGCGTTCACCCCTGGCCGGTAGCGGCGTGGTGATGAGCGGCTTTCTCTTCGGTGCCGCCTGGAGCCTCATTCCGCGCTACGGACAGCAGGTTGGAGTAGTGGAGGCAAAAATCGGTGTTTTAATGCTTTTGATTTCCCTGGGAACAATTGCCTTTCAGTGGCCTCTCGGATGGGTTTCCGACCGTCGTGACCGTCGACTGGCTATCCTGTTGAGCACGACCCTCGGTGCGGCGACTACATTGATAATCGCGGTGACCAAGGCAAACGGACTGCTGCTGTATCCCCTGATTTTCCTGTTCGGTGGTTTTGCGATGCCCCTCTATTCACTCTGTGTCGCCCTGTTGAATGATCAGCTTGACCTGGACGAGATGGTTCATGCCGCAAGCGCGATTATCGTCTATTACGGAATCGGATCGGCAATGGGACCACTCATCGGCGGTATGAGTATGTCCAGATTCGGCCCGGCGGGACTCTTTTACTCGATGGCTCTACCCCTGGTGTTCTACATATCCTTTGCGATGCTGCGGGTACGCCTGGTGCCGCGACTGCCCCGACCTCACAGGAGCTCCTTCCGCGTATATCCCCGTACTTCGACGACGGCCTTCAATCTCCTGCGAAAGGTACGCCGGCCATCGCCTAAATCTCGAAAAAAACACGGGGCCGACACCCAAAAAACGCCTCCTGGAGCCAGCTGAAGCCGCCGATCCCTGGCACGACCCTCATGCTTCTACCGATCGCTTCGATCACCAGTGCCGTGGACGGGAATTTTTCCAATCCCCACGGTTGGTCCGCTCCCGTCTACCGACTTTGGTGTCCGACAGTCCCTGCGACTTCAGAGATCGAATAAACATCCTCATGAAGCAGGCTCTCCGCTTTTTTCATTTTTCTTTCTATCTGGAGTTACTTACAGCTTTTTCCGGTGATGGTTTTGAGGGAATGGTTCACCGTCGAGATATCGAAACCCCGTATATCCATTGAGTACGTGTTTCAGCCTTCGCCTTGAGGCTACTACCTGCAGTCGCTACTCCATGAGACTCACATTATATAGTTTATAATGATTGTTTGCATAAAGATGGTTCCCCTGCACTTCAAGGCTATACTGGTTTGAAATAGTAAAAAACCCTGAGCCACTATCGAATAATTTCGAAGGGGCTTCCGGATTCTGAATAGAATATATTTCAAGACTTCCGCCGAAGGTGACTGCATAGAAAAAATCCCCTTCTACCTGTATATTACTGCTGTATGACGGGAAATCAAACCAACCTATCGCGGAACCGAAGTCGGAAGTCCCTGTGTCGGCGCCTACCCATTGGTTCACCTCTTCCGTCGACAGGATATGTACATAATCCTCCATGCAGGCATATACGTGATTCCCTGACACATTGATACTGTACACCTGTCGCTCCACCGAAGCTTCATCGTAGAAATCGTTGAGAAAAACAGGATTTGTCGGATCTTCAATATCATACACAAGCAGACCGTAAGCATAGTCGGCCACATAAAGTCTGTCCCTGAATGTTGCGACAATCCGGGCATCCCGATTTACCGGAATGAGCCCCAGGGAGACAGGAGCCTCCGGCTCAGAAATATCGAATACTTCAACTCCGGCATTGCCTTCCCCAAGATAGAGGTAATCACCCCAGTAATCCATGTACATCGGTCGATTCTCACAATCAATGGATATTGCATTACTGAGATCATTGGGATCAGATACATCTATAACGAATAGTTCCTGTGATTCGAGAGCCCCAGCTGCAATAAAGGCGTAGTCCCCCATAACTACCACATCCCCGCTGTCGGCATCTCCGTTAGCCGTAAGACTTACCAAACTACCATCCGATTCCACCTGGAGGCTATAAAAACCAAATTTTCCTGCGATATAAAGAATATCTTCCTTGACGAAGCTTCCGTAGGTCTGAGAAGCATCAGTCACTCCAAGAATGGCGGGATTTTCAATATCGGGCGGTAGAACAACTGACACACCGCCGTTTCCGTCGGCTACGGCGATACCCGAAGAAAATAGTTGCAAACTTTCGGAACTACCTACCGTATCATAGGAGATCCTCTCAAATATCCCCGCCGGATCAGTCACATCAATCATTCGTACTCCCCCGTTTCCTGTTGAGCAGAATGCATGGGTCCCCTCAAGTTTCACATCCTTAAACGGGATTTCCATATCTGTGTAACCTTCTTCCACAGGAATTCCGGGCGTAGAAATATCCATCACCCACACTCCGCCATGGTAGTAAGCCGAATCAGGATCGTTGTGTTCACTCACCATAACGAGAAGGTTCTCCGTGCTATCGACATCTATTGCCGTATAGACATCCGCGTCTTCAACGGAACTCACGGGAATAGTACTACCGATTGTCGGCGATGTAGAATCGGTAAAATCAGCCACGGTTATGCCGTCGCTTAAGTTAGCCCCATAGACATAATTTCCCGAGTAGGCCAGATCAAAGGCCCTGCCGCTTCCCCAGCCTGAAGCAACGACAGGTTGCCATGAATCCGGCTCTTCGGTCAAATCAACACAGGCTATCCCGTATGAGTCGAGGGCAATATAGAGGAGATTCCTGTCCGCATCGATCTCCAAATCCAGGGGTCTGCCCGAACTGGTGGACAGCCAGGAAAGATCTACTTCAGTGATTTCGGCAATCTGCTCCGGGTTTGAAATATCAAAGGCAATAACCGCGTAGGTTATGGGATTGGTGTAATATACACTCACGAAGGCTGTACTGTCGGATACCACAATATCGTACACTCTACCTAAATTCGGTGATTCGACTGGAGGATTCCACTGTGTTCGGGATAGCTCGACAGGAGAGGTGGGGGTACTTATATCCACTGCTATAATATCCACGGTATCTTCAGTAGTATCGTACGATACTCCAAAGGCTACTGTATTGGACGTATCAATACCTACGACATTGTCATTCTTCAGCGTTCTATAAATCCCTGCAGACCCACTTGTCTTTATAGAGGTAGTTTCCGCGCTTACCGGTGCACTCAACCGGATAGCGTTCTCCTCCGCACCCACTCTGTAGTGATACCTCCGCCCCTCTTCAACCTGAGTGTCCATAAAGAACGGTTCGGTAAGAGAAGATCCGGAAATCAGCTCGTAGTTACCGGATTCTCCAGTATCTGAACGCCATACCTGGTAAGATACTCCTCCCCGAGCCGGTCTCCAGTCAAGAACAATTTTATCCTCAAAACAGTCGGTCTTCGGTATCAGGCTAAAAGACGATAGGGGAAGAGTCTTCAATACCCCCGATGACCATTCATCTTCCTCTGAAGAAGAGGCTTTTACCTTTACACTGCACAACGTGCTATTGGCTATTCCATGCTCTGTTGCCGTCAGAACCACCGGTACAGCGGAATCATAATCGGCAGCAGAAAGGCTGAAGGATTCTGCAGTACTCTCGTTAAATAACGTACCATCGTTGTTGTAGAAGATCGTGTATTCATCCGCCGAACCCACTTCTTCCCAGCTCAGAAAAACCTCTTTGTTCCCCGGTATCACTGAGAGGGAAGGCAATGTACTTCCGGAATATACAAGGCGCAGTGTCTCCGTATCGTCAATATTTCCATTCCAATCATTCGCGATAACTGAAACGATTATATCCGAGGTATACTCGTGAGTGGTAAAACTGAAACTGAAACTCCCCGCGACTCCCGAAACAGCTTCTTCTGCAATGGTGATGATTTCTCCAGTTTTTTCCATGAGTCCTGCTTCGTCGGTTACAGAATAGGTAAGAACAGGGAGTTCTTCTCCGTCGTCAACAACCTCTCCCGTAATGGTTACCGTTTGTGAATATGCACTATTGTTTTCAGGTGAAAGAAGGAACACCTCAGGCAGGTTTTTATCCTTGATCCGGTCGATTACTTCGGGATCAAAGGTACTTATGCTGTTTGAACAGTTTGCCAGGAATGATGCAAGAATCAAGAACAGTAATAATCTAAAAACATTAATTTTATTCATCGACTTCATCCTCAACAAAAATCAAACCTGAATCAAGACTTGGCATAGAGGCACGAAGAGCATCATTCCCCGGATCAAGATACGAATACAATTTGCTCTGTTCCGGTACGATGTTTTCAGCCTGTGCAAAGGAGTTACCGGCCTTCTCCATTTCTCCACTCTCAAAATAAGCCCGTGACAGATTCAGTAGAAGTTTTCCGTAAGTAGGGCTATTTTCGGCTCCGGAAGTTCCCATCGTGTGTAGTACTTTCTCGTAGAGGGGGATTGCTTTCTGTATGCTACCGGATATTAGTTCCAGGTTGGCGCTATTAGCGAGTGCGGGCAGATACATCCTATCAAGGGAAACTGCCCTCTGGAAGGCCTGTCGCGCTTCGTCATATCGAGCAAAAAGTGAATATCCGATCCCGAGCCTGTTAAAATCTTGTTTTCTTCCTTTTTCCCTCACATCTTCCTCATAGGAAGCAAGAAATACCTCCTGAATCTCAGAAAAATCAGCGGAAAAGGCCCTCGCTAAAGCTTGACTATTTCCATACTGTAGACCCAGGTCTGTTTCCCGCAACCCTACAGGTCGAAACACCTGTTGTGCTTCCCTGGTAAGGGTAAACCTGCGCCTGTCAGGCTGATCAACCAAAACCGACCATTCAGCCAAACCTTTGCGCCAACTCTCGGAAAAAGATGCACTGCCAACCATCGTTATTTCTACCGGCACCCATAGCTGTCCCTCTACGACGATAAACATCGATCTATTCGGAAAAACCTTTCTATATTCCGCAATCGGTACCCCTGTATTAAATGCTGGAAATATATGTCCCGGTACTGTAATAAAAGCTGTTTCGATACCAACGGTTTCCAGGAGACTGCAGTAGAGTACAGTCAAGTCATCACAATCACCTGTCATCCTTTCTAAAGTTTCTCTTGATAGGCTTATGGAATCAACTATGAGAGGATCATCTTGCACCATCGTAAAAGGTGAAACAGGATCACTCTGATAAAGACAGCCGAGTTCATCCAGAGCCCTATATACTTGTATTGCTACCTGCAGTGGTTGATTAAAGGATGAAATCGTCTCTTTCTTGACAGCCTGGCGAATAAAGCTGGTATAGTTGCGCAAGGCACTGTCTGCAGGTGTAATAAAGGTAGCAACCTTTCTGTCGTCATCCCAGGTGAGGGAGGATTTGTCAAAAAGGTCATAGGATACAGATTGTCTCTGCTCTACCGGACGATTGCGATATTCATAACGGGCAATTATCTCACCCGTAAAAGGAGTGACCCCCTCGATACTAAAAATCTCATTATTATACGATGCAAGAAGCTCAATATTTCGGGATTCGCCGGGCTTCAGTTCATCAATTTGAACACATACTGTTGGTGCATCCATCAACCCCGATTGATAAAAAGATATATCCAAATTCTGTAAGGATCTATTTTCTTTATTCTCAATAACAACATAGCCGGCAGGATGCTTTAGATAATAACTCTGCATTGCGGCAAACACACGGGGCATATCGACATCTACATATTTGAGACTCCGAATAAGTGCAGCGGCCGAATCAGGATCCTCACCAAAACGGTATTGAATACTCACACCAATTCCGAGTGACAATCCGTCAAAATCAGTGAGATCGACATTTTCATTGAGAAAGCTCTTCTGGTACTTCAGTTTTGGACGAACCTGCACGCTCAAATTGTAGGAAGGATTGAGGGCGATTCGGCCACCGAATTCAGAATAGTAAAAAGGTAAACTATACGTGGTGGATTCAGAAATAGTGTTAAAAAAAGCATTTGAATATCCTGCGGCCAAGTCTAAACCCAGTTCGAAATCCCGGGCAAACCTGTTTGAATATGCTACACCAATGCCGCTGAATAGATGTATATGATCCCACTTATCACCATCCCCTTCGTAATCTCTGGAATCGTATTGCCCCGTTCCTACCTGAAAGAATGGTTGTATTGTGGGTCTAGTTCGAAGCGGTACGGAGAAATTGCTATAAACCTCGAACACATTAAAGTCTGACCCGTACTCTCCAAAGGGAGACAGGCTCTGATACTCAATGCTCATGGAAGCTGGGAATTGGTAGTGTTCCACGCCAGAAGAAGTTTCCCCAACTTGTCTGAATCCATTTCCTCAAC
>CAZJIN010000151.1:0-6571 GCA_964545955.1 uncultured Sediminispirochaeta sp. | reverse complement strand
GGATTTTGCCGCCCCTTTTACCTTTGCCGGGGGCGGCTTCAACTCCCTCAATTTTTTCCAGATAAGGGGCCATTTGTTCACCCACGGTGGTGGTATCAATCCCCCCCTCATAGAGACGTTTTTCTTCGCCACTCTGAATCTTTCCAGCCTGGGCTTCTATATCATTGGTCATCCGTACGAGGGTGTCCGCTCCGGACAACAGCACATCAATCAAACTGTCTTCCATCTCAATTTCACTGGACCGAAGGCTGTTGAGAATGGTCTCCAGTTTGTGACTCAAAACCTTTATCTGATCAAGGCCAATAAACGACGCGACTCCCTTAATGGTATGCATGGAGCGAAAAATGTCGTTTATCGTCTGTTCATCGTAATCCTTCTCAAGATCTAGAATCCTTTCTTCGATATCATCGAGATGCTCATGGGCTTCAACAAGGAAAGAAGAAAGAATCTCGATATCCTCAATGGGGACAACCCTGCGCTCGAACCTCTCAGCGCTGCCACCCGGGGCTTCCGTGGTTTTCGGGGCTTCCGGGGCTTCCGGTGTACCAACGGGTTCCCCGGCCTCCTGAGTTTCCGTCTGTTCCGGCATATCCGAAGGAAAAAGACGAAGGGCAAGCCCTTTGAGCTGTTGTGTATTGTCCGCTGTAGCTCCATCGAGAATAATCTGCTCCGATAGTGTTACTATCCCCGCGAGAAGCTCTGAGACATGGTCTTCTTCACTCTTCGCGCGAAGCTCCTCCGCTTTTTCATTAATTTCTGCGGCCGCCAGAAGATCGCCTTCTTCATACATCTCAACAGCAGCCTGAAACTCCTTGAGTTCACTCATTTGAAGTACTTCCCTTTTATTATTCCCTATTTCACCAACATCTTCACGACTTTTGCAAGGGCGGGGGCTTCGAAGGGCTTGACTATCCATCCCTTCACACCGAGAAGTTTACCCGCTTCTTTCTTCTGTGCCCCGCTCTCAGTGGTCAAAAACACGATTGGCACGTCGGCGTATGAATCTAGCTTTTTGACCGCTTCCACAAACTGGAATCCATCCATCACCGGCATGTTGACATCAACAATGCACATACTTACCACTTCCCCTTTGCACTTATCCAGGGCAACCTGACCGTTCTCCGCTTCGTCAATCTCGAAACCTTCCGGCTCCAAAGCCTTTCTCACGAGTTTGCGAATCGTTACAGAGTCATCCACGCATAATATCTTCTTAGCCATACAAAGCCCTCTCCATAAAAAAATAGAAATTTTCAGTTATCCCGTGATAGACGGGATCTCTTTGTGATTTCAAAACAGGGTCACATCTCCCTCTAAGCCCTCTTCACCGCTTTTTATCTCCTCAACATCCTTCGCTTTCGTCCCTTCATCCAAATCAAATCCGAAGGCCTTCCACTCTTCACGGGTGCTAAACAATCCCTTTGTAAGATTAAGGACCTCTTCAGAAATCCTTTCCAGTTCAGCTTCTCCAATCCCTTCGGTACTTTCCGCAAGCTCCGTTCCCCTTCGGGTCAAGGATTCGACAAGCTGAACCATATGCTCAAGGATCTGCCGTACGCTATCCTGGTATTGGAGGTGAACGGTAACTTCATTGATATTCCGAGTCACCTCCGCTGAAAGCTTTCCTGATTCCTCGGCGACCCGGGCTACCTTTTTTATCTGCGGTCCCAGCTGTTCTATTATCGTCGCGTGCTGTTCGCCGCTCTTGCTCAGTCTCGATACGGCGGATTCAATTCGCTCTCCATAGTTGCTGATGGAATCCTTCACCGCGTGAACTGAAGTCTCGATAGTGGTGCTTATCTCCTCGGCAATCTTCATGGTGTTCCCGGCCAGCCCCTGGATCTCCGATGCAATCACGGCAAAGCCCCTTCCCGCCTGTCCGGCACGAGCGGCTTCAATTGATGCGTTAATGGCCAGAATGTTTGTCCGTTCAGACAGATCCGAAATAGTATCGGTAAAATTGTCTACCGCGCTCATAGTTTTGCCGATTCTCTCCAGCTCAATGATATAATCGCTCTTAATCTCCTTAAAGACATCAATGAGTTTTTCGATCCTCCTGAGTTCTTCCTCTAGATCAATAGTCTGTCTGCGAAGTCCTACCTCGTTCGAATTGAGCTGCCCCATCACGTCCTGGATGAGGTTTTCCACCTTTTTGCTCCAGTCACCGATGCTGTAGATATGATTAGTCATTTCTATAGTAGCCGTTTCGGTCTTTTCGTTGATCACGTCTGCAAGCTTTTTTTCCGCTTCCAGGGCATACACCGTTCGATGAATTTGTTCTATGAGATTGCGGATGGTGGCCTTGGCATCCTTGATCTTGGATTCCAATTCCTCGGACTTGTTCTGAGCCTCCCCAATTCGACCGCGAAGATTGTTGTTTTCATACTCCCTTTCATCCAGTTGTTCCTGCAGCAGGGCCTTTTCCTCGGAGGCGGTACTGGCTCTGGGAAGTCGAAGCGCAATAATCAGTATCACCAGAGCTGTAAGAAGGGAGAAATAGAGCAGGAACAACGAATCGATTCGCAGCATCACCACCAGTAGTATAAGTTCAACAGTCGCACCCAATAGTAACAATATCCGCATCTTTGGTCCTTTCTTTGATTTCACCATTAATTATTTGGTATTGATGTGTCAAATGCAAGGCATTTAAGCATCTTTATTGGAGTTTTTACACTTATAATTGGCCAGAATAACTGCGAGAAGAGGGTCGGAGGTATAATCAGGTGACGAGCGCCCTTGGTTGGCAATTCTTCTTGATAACGCCCGCCATACTTGAAAACGCCCGCCTTAAGTGTTCAGTCCTCCTCGGTGAGGAGTTCCGCGACTTCTTCGGCATTCTCCGCTCTTAGCAGCATTTTACAAAAAGTTTTTGACTGGGTGATTCGGGCGATCTCCGATAGTGCTTCGATATGAGGACCGGACTGGTCCGGCGGCGCCAGCATCAGGAAAAAGAGAGTACTCGGTTTTCCGTCGAGGGCTTGGAAATCAATTCCCTGTGGGGCTATACCAATGGCAAGGGTAATAGTGGAGACCTGATCTGTCTTTGCATGGGGAACGGCGATCCCTTCCTCGAGACCGGTACTGCCCTTCGCCTCACGGGCAAGCAAGACGTCATAGGCAGCATCAAAATCCTTCAACTGCCCGTCGGTCTGCAAAACCTCCAGAAGCTCACGTATCACCGCTTGCTTTGATTTGGCCTCCAGTGGTATTTTAATAATCTCAGGTTTTATCAAATCAATTAATGCCATATCTTTTCTCCGTATCTATTCTGGAAGTTCATCGTACAGATCCCATACCCGCTCTTCATCTTTTACCACAAGAACCGAGCAGGGGACAAGACGCATTGCACGTTCAGTTTCATTGTAGAACTCATCCCGCCTACTTCGAACACGGGAAAGCTCACCAATCACAAGGATATCAATATCCAGTTCATCCACAACCTTTTTGATCTCCTGATGCACGGTGCCGTTCCGACTCTCCACTTCCACCTTCACCCCCTTGCGAGAGGCGAGTTTATTCACATGTTTGAGATAACGGTCGGCATCCGTTTTTAGGTCCCGGCTATATTCATCCTGTTCTGAATCGAGAAAAATCCTTGCCTTGACCAGATCGTTCAGAGCCCGGGTGTTGATCACATACAGAACGTGCAGCGATGCTCCTGTCCCACGGGCCAGGCAGATCGCGTACTGGGCAGCGGTCACGGATTCCTCGGTCCCGTCTATATACACAAGTATCCTACGTATCGGACCTTCCATAGGCCTCCTCCTCTTTTTTTGTAAGCCGATCCTTTACCATTTTCATGAGAACAAACATATCCCGTTCGTTCTCTTCCAATCTATTCCGAACATAATCAACCGTCTCCGTCAGATCGGGTATGGCAATTTTCTCCAGCGCGTTCACCTTCCGAATGGTCTTCTTCACTTCCATGGCCAGACGCATGATCGAGACCTTCAATTCCGCCAATCGGCCCATCATCTCCAGGGTTTTTCTGAATTCCTGTAGAGCGCCATCGACCCAGAAGCTTGTATCGGTGGGACTGTAATAGGGTTTATGGTGAATGAACTCCGTCTCCACCACCGGGAGTTGTACACCCATAACACGGCGTTGTTTTATCGACAGACTTGCCTCTATATTGATCGCCCTGCTGATCTGAACTACCTTGAGCTTTCCCATATCGATGCCCGCTCGTTTAAGCGCGACAAATGCTTCGGCCAGGGCCTTTTCTACCCTCTCCTGGTAATCCACCGCCTGATCCACCAGGTTCAGCAGCTCCAGGATGAGAATATTACGCTTTTGATCAAGTAGTTCGTAGCCTAAACGGGCGAATTTCAATTCGTCCTTCAGTTTGATCAGGCTCGATTTTGTTGGTGCGACATTTCGCATGTTACCCCTCGTAGTATTTCTCTATCTCCTCATCGGTAACCCTGTGGAGCTCATCAGTCGGCAGTTTCCGCAACACCTCCCAGCCCTGATCAAGGGTCTGCTCGATAGTGCGGTCCTCGTTCTTCTCCTGGGATACGAAGGTCCGTTCAAAGGACTCCCCGAACTCCATATACTTATGATCGAGGGGAGTCAATTCCTCCTCACCGATGACCGAAGCGAGGTTTCTCACGTCCTTTACATAACTATAAGCCGCGAAAAGCTGACTGGCAAGATGAGGATGATCCTCCCTGGTCATTCCCTCGCCTATACCATCCTTCATCAAACGTGAAAGGGAGGGAAGTCCCGCCACGGGGGGGTAAATGTTGCGTCCGTACATTTCACGCTCGAATACAATCTGCCCCTCCGTGATATAGCCCGTCAGATCGGGAATCGGATGGCTGATATCGTCGTTGGGCATTGTGAGAATCGGCAGCTGGGTGATGGAACCGCTATATCCCTCAATCATCCCCGACCTTTCATAAATCTCCGCAAGGTCCGAATAGAGATACCCCGGATAGCCCTTTCGTGAAGGGATCTCTCCCCGCAGAGTGGATACTTCCCTCAGGGATTCACAGTAGTTGGCCATATCCGTGAGAATCACCAGAACATGCATCCCCTTGTCGAAGGCGAGATATTCCGCCAGTGTAAGAGCCGAACGCGGTGTGATCAGCCGCTCGATCGAGGGATCGTCGGCGAGGGAGAGGAAGAGGGCCACGTTTTCCAGAACCCCGGTACTCTCGAAGGAGTTGATAAAATATCGGGCCCCATCGTGTTTGACCCCCATCGCGGCGAATACAATGGCAAAATTGCTTTCCCCGCCCCGAATCTTTGCCTGCCGGGTGATCTGCGCGGCCAGCTCGTTGTGGGGAAGCCCGTTTCCCGAAAAGATAGGCAGCTTCTGCCCCCTAATCAGGGTGTTCATACCGTCGATGACGGAGATACCCGTCTGGATAAAATCACGGGGGTACTCCCGGGCGGTCGGGTTGACCGGCAATCCGTTGACATCACGCTCTTCGTTACCCACCGGGGGCGGTCCGTCATCGATGGGAACACCCAGGCCGTTAAAGACCCGTCCGAGCATTTCCTCGGTTACTTCGAGGGAAAGAGGTTCTCCCCGGAAGCGAATCCGTGTGGAAGGCATAGTGAGCTCGGAGGTACCTTCAAAAACCTGTATGACCACCGCATCCCCGGAGGTATCCAGTACCATCCCCATCCTGGTGTGACCGGATGAATCTACGACTTCCGCCAGTTCCCGGTACCCCACGGGGTGGGTTTTTCTTACAAAGACGAGGGGACCGTCGATTTTGTCCACCCCGACGTACTCCCTGCCGGCCAGCAACTTTCTATCTTCACTCTTCATAGAGAGACTCCAATCGTTCAAAGGATCTTTCCAAACGGGCTTTCAGTTTTTCGAATTTTGCTTCGCTCTCATTGGGAATATTGAATTTCATTTTTACAAGGTCCTGCAATACCTTCATCTTTCTCAGGCCTACGAGGGTAGCTCCTTCCTTGATAGCATCGCGTCCTCTTCGCCAATAGGTCACGATGAGGTCCAGCATCAGGGCCTGCTTCATCACCGTCGAGTAGCGGTCGACATCATCGAAGGCGTTCTGCTGGAGGAAGGCATTTTTAAAAAGAGTACACACCTCAAGGATAAAGCGCTGGCTATCGGGAAGCGCGTCGGGACCTACCAGCTTCACCACCTGTTGAAGTCTCACTTCACGCTGAAGCAGGTCCATGATCTCCCTGCGATTCTCCGACCATTCGTCACCCACCTCGGTTTTCCAGAAATCCAGAACATCATCCACGTATTCCGAATAACTCTCGAGCCATCCGATGGCGGGATAGTGGCGGGCGTTGGCCAGCTGGCGGTCAAGTGCCCAGAAACACCTTACAAAACGTTTCGTGTGCTGGGTGACCGGTTCGGAGAAATCCCCCCCCGGAGGAGAGACCGCCCCGATGATCGAAACCGAACCGTCCCTGCCACAAAGACCCTTCATGGAACCGGCCCTTTCGTAGAACTCGGCAACCCGGGTGGGCAGGTAGGCGGGAAACCCTTCCTCCGCCGGCATCTCCTCCATACGACCGGAAAGCTCCCTGAGGGCTTCGGCCCAACGGCTGGTGGAATCGGCCATGATCGCCACATGGTACC
>CAZJIN010000150.1:0-6578 GCA_964545955.1 uncultured Sediminispirochaeta sp. | reverse complement strand
CCGGTCTCCGGAGTTATTCTTTTTTTTCGCTTTCATACGCGTGTACTATCTTTTTGACGAGGGGATTGCGAACAACATCGTGAGCATTAAACATGGTGAAAAAGATCTCGTCAACAGATTGCAGAATCTCCTTTGCGTGCAGCAGCCCCGAAAGTCGGGGTTTTGGAAGGTCTATCTGGGTCAGGTCGCCGGTGATAATGGCCTTTGATCCCTCACCAATCCTGGTGAGGAACATTTTCATCTGTTCTCTCGTGGTGTTCTGTGCTTCATCCAGAACGATATAACTCTCCTTCAGGCTTCGCCCCCTCATATAGGCCAGCGGGGCAATCTCGATAATCCGGCTCTCTTCAAGTTTGTTAATGACCTGCAGGGGTAACAAATCATCCATCGCGTCGTACAGTGGTCTCAGGTAGGGGCTGATTTTCTGAGTCAGGTCCCCCGGTAAAAATCCAAGACTCTCCCCCGCTTCAACAACCGGCCTGGTGAGGATTAGCTTCTTCTTTTTGCGCTCGAGAATCTCCTTCAAGGCATGGGCAATCGCGAGGTAGGTCTTTCCGGTCCCCGCCGGACCGATCGCAAAACATATATCGAAAGTCGACATTCCCTCAATAAATTCCGCTTGATGCATATTTCGGGGAAAGACCTTCGGGCTGCTCGGTATGTTGATATTCAGCTGTTTCAGTAAATCAACATCCCCGGTATGGGAGTCCTGCAGAACTGTTCGATAGATGGTGCGTACGAGCTCAGGATCCGGGGTGTGACCGATTTTCTGATGATCCCGTATCTGCTTAACAACCTCGGAAAACACCTTCCGAAGCTCCACGTCATCGGAGTCCAGAATTATTTCGTTCCCCCGTGTCAGGATTCTCGCCTCCAGAACCTGTTCAAGGGCCTCTAAATTCTCATCATGCACACCGCATATCTCTTTCATGGTGTGTTGATCGTGTAATACAATAGTAAGTCCATTCCCCAAGAGATACCGACCTCCTGTGTGAAGTGTATCTATGGTCGCTTCTGAAAGTCAAGACGGCAATTCAGAATTGAAGTTCTTCGTCGATATAATCTACCTGTTTTCTGACTTCGGGTATTGGTTTCCACTGCACAAAAATACTGAATTCACTTCTCCATTCATACACGTTGTTTTCATCTAGTTCCGGCGCACCACTGTACCGCATATTCAGTTCCCAGTCACGCATATAGTGAACCATCGAGAAAGAAATACTCTGCAGGTTGAAATTTGATCTCAACCTGGAGGTTCTGTCTGAAAAATCGAAGGAACTCCACAAATCATCCCCCAAATTCAAGGCTTCTTTGCCCAATTCCTCGGAAAAAGCGGCAATGTACCTGTACATCGCGTTGTTTTCAGATTTTATGTTGAATTTGAACAGGAGAAACTCTTCAATCTTCAGTTCTGCCTCCCAGGAGAATTGAAAAAAGCTCTCGTTGTACCTGATAAAATTGAATTGAAGAGAAGTTGAGAGGGAACTGTCGAAGCGTACACGATTCTTCCACAGAGGGTCCGGCCCGTAGGGTATTTTCAGAGTTGATGAAAAAAGGTAGGGCTGAAAAGATGTGTCTCCCGTACTGTTCCAGCTGGAATCTTCAAACTCATACTCATCCATGTAACGCATTTCGTACCTATTGGTCCACCAGCCCAGTTTGAGCGAACCAATCCCTGTTTGAGACCTTTTTTCACTAATATTCCAATCAAGACTTCCGTACAACTCAATAATACCGGGGATAAATTTCAGGTTCACCTTTGTGAGACCGGTGTTATCGGTATCACCCGGCTGAAAGAGGGTGAGGTTCTGTTCAAAATAACTCCCGTTCTCATAATTAAGGGTTTCCGTGATCTTAAGGGGACCGGTCTCCCATTTGTCTTTTTCCGTCTCGTCGAGATTCAGGGATATTGCGCTTTTCAGTACTCCCGTCTTGAGCGATAGGAGTATATCAAAGGCCTGCATTTGAGGGGGCATACTATAGGAAAACTGTAGTTTCTGCGTGGCTTCCCAGCGATCATAGAGCAATATCAGTTCACTTTTTTGCCTGTTGATTCCCTCTTCATCCCATTCCGGCAGTTGAGACTCAAAAGATTTTATTTCGTCATTGTAGGAATAGTTAAACAAGTCCCCTTCCACTGAATACAGCAAATAAGATTTCTTAAAAGCGGTGGTTCCCTTCAGGAAATAATTTTTCAACTCGGCGACCCCGAGTACGTTGAGGTAGGAAAGACTGCGGTCCTGTTCGATCAGTTCTTCAAGATTTTCACCGTCGAAATGGTCACGATAACGCCCGTTCAACCTGGTGGTTTGAGAAAAACTCAGTAGTCCATCGAACATTTTTGCATTGTATTGAAGAGAAGAGCTTCCGTCCGTGAGAATATATGAATAGAGAGGGTCAAAATCCACATTCTCCGGGTTGCTTCCCGACATGGAATCCGTATCCATCCTGGTATGGTATGAATAATCGGGAGAGACTGAATAACCCAAGGAGTGGGAGAAGGGAAGTTCCACCTTTCGCTTCGCCAGTTTTATATCACCGCTTTTTTCCGGTACTTTGTACTGAAGCCGGTCTTCAGAGCCCCCTTCCGATTCTTCTCCTTCCGGTGAACCTCTACCGACCGCGGAATCTCCTCTGTCGATTTTGTCCCCGACCTCCGCGCCGGAAGGAGATCGCGCCTCCGCCGGGAGTGTCCAGGAATCCTCTGCATTTTCTCCATTTCCCTGGTCCCTCTCTGTATTTCCCGAATTCCCGGCTCCGCCGCTTTTGAAGAGTGTTCCCTTTATCGTAAGCTCGAGGTTCAGGGGGGTGAACAATTGAGGATAATAATACCCCAGTTTGTTGAAGGCATTCTGATCTTCCTCCAAATTGGATTGAGAAAAGGCAAGTTGAGAATCTACCTTGTCAAAACTGAAGGTATCCAGGAATTTCAGTTTTTCAAGTCGGGAAAGCCGAAATTTTGTGTGCTGGAAAAACTTTGGATTTTCGAAATCATCGAAGCTGTCCGTATCCTGGATTCCTTCGCCGGTTATTAATTTTGACCAGCCGAGCTCCTCGTTCCTCTTAGTCAATTGATCTCTCAGTAACAGGTCGGTATAGAAGGGCAGTCCTGTCTCGAAGGAAAAGTTTTTTCGGCTGTAGGATAGCTCGAAATCAAAGCCAAACCTTAGGGGCATCCGGGTTCCCATCACATACGGCTCCTGTGGATTTATTGTGTAGGTATCCCCGTCCGCGTCATAAAAAAAAGAGGTATAATTTTCCGAATATCCGGGAAGGGTATAAATATAATTGGTAACCCCTAGCCCCGCAGTGAGAAGTATTCTCTTAAAATTGCCAAGATCACTCAAAGAAATCCGCATACCCGTCAGTATCCCAAGCCTTGAATAGTAGTCGAACATAATTTTTCCGTACGAACCACTTCTGTTTATCCAGTTCTCCTGAATCGGTTCTCTGGTTCCATGGATAAACAGTCCTTGCAACTCCTGTGAATACCTTCCCTTATCCTCATCTACCGCCTGCAAAAAAGAAAATATCCCTTCGTCATCCTCCGTTTCCTGTTTTCGTCCCAGAAAATAGGTTGTGGTCTGGGCATAGTAACCCTCGATACTTCTCATTCCAATCGAAGGATGAAGCACGAAGGTGTCACCGCGCTTGAAAAAAAAGGGGACATAAAAAACGGGGATATGACCAATATAGAGTACCGCGTCCCGAAGGGCCCATTCATTGAGGCCCAGTATCCATACATTTCCCGCCGAAATCCGGTAATAGGGTTTTTCCATTCTGCTGGAACTTATAATTCCCGCTTCCAGGCGTATGGTATCCTTGCGTATCCGGTAGATCGTATCTCCTCTGAAGTAGAATAGCACCGTCTCACCCTCAATTGTTCTCGGACGACGGCTTATACCCTGCACAAAAACCCCTCGATAATTTTCTATATTGAAGCTTATTTCATCGCCCTCAAACTCCTGGACGGAACCCCCCTTTTCCATGCGGTAAAATACGTCCCCCGAGGCGGTGATACTATCGATGTCGCGGTTGAATACCAGACTTCGGGCTTCAACTGTATGAACCGTGTCGGATTCGGTATCAGCCATATTCAAAACTACCCCGCCGCCTATACGGAGAACCTGACTCTCCCGCTCATCCCGAAAATAATCCAGGGTACCCGCGGATTTTATCTCCATCCTGTCGAAGGATTTGTCTGTTTCTTTTGTTTCCTCTCCTGGGGAAGCCGGAATTCCTCCCAATTCTCTTTCATAGTAACTTAGAAGTCTAGTACGGAGTTCCCCCTTCGTTCCCGCCGTGTTCATTCCCAATCTCAGGAGCCATGTTTGCAGCTCATAGTAACTGGAGGTATCGATATCGAGGGAAATACTCTTTCGGAGCAATTCTTCCGGGGTCGGTTCTTCCTCAACCGAGGAAGCGGTCTCGGGAGCTACTGTCTCGGGAGCTACTGTCTCGGGAGCTACTGTTTCGGAAGCTGCCGTTTCGGGAGTTGCCGTTTCGGGAGTTGCCGTTTCGGCGGCCACACCAGGGGGTATTGTCGAGCACAATAAAAGCGCAAGCAGAACCAGGGGGAGGAGAGGTGAGGATTTCAATCCTGCGGAGGTGTCGTTTTTATAATACATCCCGCAAAAAGCGTCCTGTATATGATTTTTCGACTTCAGCGACTTCTTCCGGAGTACCGGCACAGAGAATCTCACCGCCACGCTGACCACCCTCCGGGCCGAGGTCAATTATATGATCAGCCTGTTTCAATACGTCCAAGTTGTGTTCAATCAAAACTACCGTGTTTCCCAGGTCCACCAGGGATCGAAGTACCTCCAGTAGTTTTTTCACATCCCCAAAGTGAAGACCCGTGGTCGGTTCATCGAGAAAATAGATAGTCCTCCCCGTACTACGTTTTGAGAGTTCGAGACTCAATTTTATCCGTTGAGCCTCACCTCCGGAGAGGGTCAGCGCGGATTGTCCAAGCTTGATGTAATCCAGCCCCACCGAGTGGAGCGTATCGAGTCTGCGTTTTATTGCGGGGATACGTGAAAAAAAACTTCCTGCCTCTTCCACATCCATTTCAAGCACATCGTGAATATTCTTTCCCCGATACCTTATATCCAAGGTCTCCCGGTTGAAACGCTTTCCCTTGCATACTTCACAAGTGACATATACATCCGGAAGAAAGTGCATCTCAATCTTGAGATTCCCGTCGCCCTGACAATTCTCGCAGCGCCCCCCTTTTACATTAAAGGAGAATCTGCCAGGTTTGTATCCCCGGGCCTTCGATTCCGGAAGAGATGCGAAAAGCTCACGGATCGGTGTAAAAAGTCCCACATAGGTGGCCGGATTCGATCGCGGGGTCCGGCCGATGGCATCCTGGTTGATGTTTATAACCTTATCGACATTCTCAAGGCCCTCGACCTCATCGAAATCTCCTTCGGTGAGGTGGGAACGGTTGGTTCGATTCCTGATGGCCGGATAGAGCACGTCATTCATCAGTGAAGACTTTCCGGAACCAGAGACTCCCGATATCGCCGTAAGCGTACCGAGGGGAATAACCGCGTCGATACCCTTGAGGTTGTGCTCCCGAGCACCCTTCACTTGCAGCAACTTCCCGTTCCCCTTTAGTCGTTTTTTAGGGACTTCTATAAAACTCTCTCCGTTGAGAAATCTCCCCGTCAGACTCTCCTTGTTCGCAAGAATATCCTGCAGGCTCCCCTGGGCAATCACATTGCCCCCCTGTATTCCGGCCCCCCGTCCGAGATCGACGATATAATCTGCGGTTCTGAGGGTCATCTCGTCATGTTCCACCACAATAAGGGTGTTTCCAAGATCACGGAGGTGTTTCAGGGTCTCTATCAACCTTTCATTGTCTCGCTGATGAAGACCTATGGTCGGTTCATCGAGGATATAAAGGACTCCTACCAGGGAAGATCCTATCTGAGTGGCCAGCCTGATCCTCTGTGCCTCTCCCCCCGACAGGGTAGCCGCTTTTCGCTCCATCGTGAGGTAGTTGAGTCCCACACTCTTCATAAAATTCAGACGGCTGATAATCTCCTTCATTATCTGAGATGAAATCTGACGCTCCGTCTCCGTGAGATCCAAAGTTGAGAAAAATTCCGCCCCATTCTCAACGGAGAGTTCGGTGGCCTGATGGATATTCACCCCTCCCACAAGGACCGCCAGGGCTTCGGGTCTCAACCTTTTCCCACCGCAGACCGAGCAGCTCTTCCGACTCATGAACTGTTCAAGCCAGTTTTTTATCCCGTCGGATTTTGTCTCCAGATATCTCTTTTTTAGGTCCGCCAGAACTCCCCTGAAGTTTGACCTGTATTCATAGCGACCGGTTTTCTGATCGTTTACATAGGTGATTTCTATCTCATCATCCGATCCGTAGAGGATTGTCCTGTACACCTCATCGGGAAGTTCCGCGAAGGGCGTATCAAGACTGAAGTTGTAATGCCTTGCCAGTGCTTCAAATCGGCTTCGATGCCAGTTGGCCGAAGGATTCGCGGTGACTACAGCGCCTTGGTTGAAAGAGAGAGAGGGATCGGGAATAACCAGGGAAGGGTCAAATTCGAAGG
>CAZJIN010000149.1:0-6645 GCA_964545955.1 uncultured Sediminispirochaeta sp. | reverse complement strand
ACCGGGAAAAACAGCATCGCCGTGCTTGGTAAGAATCCTACGGCCGGATCGGACCTGCAGTTACTCACAAAGTATCCTGCACTTATTGTCGGCACAACGGAACGCATCATTGATCACATCAGGAGAAATAACCTTCTATTCAGCAGCGATACGATGATCGTGGCAAATCTTCCGCAAAAAGAAGACCATGCCAAGTTTGATCTGGATGTGGAGTTTATTTTCACCAAATCTCCTCCTGGAGTTCAGAAGGTTGTTTTTTCTTCCTCCGCGGTTGAAGTCGATTCTCTTGCTTCTCTGCTGAAACGTCCCGTGCTTCTCTCCTCGGACAACCGCACGTCCATCATGCCCCCCCTTCATATGTACACCGTGGAAAAAAGATCACCTGAATTGCTGACAGACCTTGTGCTGGGGACCGATTTTGAGCGTTTTCTCATAATCACCAATTCCGCCGAATCGGTAGTCGAACTCGACAGGACCCCCAGCAGTCGGGGATTTTCCTGCTGTAGCGCCCCTCCGGAATTGCAGCACAAGCTCGATGGGGAGAACCTTTTTCAATGTACCTTGTCCACCTTCATGGATTTCCCTCACATTCCGCTTTCCTACGATTCCATTCTTTTTTACGGCCTTCCCCCGGATGATACCCTGCCGGGTGATATTCTTTTTCAAAAAATTGGGACGGCCGTAGCAACTCACACTCCTCTTCCAGTGTTTTCCATTTTGCTTTCCAGGGAGGAGCGTGAAAATCTTGCGAAACAACAGGAGTATTCAAAGATGAAAACAAAAGATGAGACCTTTCCCGAGAAGGAAGAGGTAATGAAAGGCAGGCTTCAGCAGATCATTCAGGCAATCAAGGAAGATGAAAACCCCGATTTGTTGAATAGTTACAAAAAGCTTATTCGAAAAACCGTACCCCTTCATATGCGGGGATACGTGATCGCCTACCTCTTCAAACAGAGTATCACCGGCAACACTCCCCGTGGCAGAACTCCCAGGGGCGACCAAAAAAGTCCCATGCAGACTATTTTCATCAGCATAGGGAAAAATCGCAGGGTATTTCCCCGGGACCTGGTCAAACTTTTTCGAAAAAACCTGAAACTAGAACAGCATGAAATCGGATCGGTAAAAGTCCTGGATAACTACTCGTTTATAGATATTCCGCAGTACGTCGCACAGAAGGCCATCGACACAATGGACGGAATTGATTTCCACGGTAGAAACATCACCGTGAATTTTGCGCGGAAGAAGAAGGGTGAAAACAACGATAAATCCTGATCATCAACTGGGCTTGCGGCAATTCTCCACATTTCGAATTGCTGAGGAGCGTGTTTTGCCTGACGAGGGGTTCTCAAAAAATCAGGTAGGAAAAAAGAACAAACAGCACCATCTCCGTGACTGCCAGTCCACTCCCGAGGATCAGCACAGCAAGTCCTTCAAACAGGAAAGCCTTTTTTTCACATAATCTTGAGACTGCTGAGGCATTGCCGTCTCCTCCCAGACATTCGGCGGGATACCCCCCCGCGGTTTCAAAGAGCTCTTTGCTCGCTTCGTCCACCTCGGAAAGGCGAACAAGGTCCCTTTTTGCCCGAAGGACCCTTCCACGTATCCACAATCTCCGGTAGAAAAAGTAAAAAATTATTCCCGGGGGAAGAAATACGGCAATCGGCAGCAGAGCCAGGGTAACCGACAGAAGGACGGGAAAAATGAATTCTAAATTCCTCAAAAGAAGGTAAAAATAACTGAAGAGCGCGAAGGACCCAAGGGCCACCGAACCGGGAGTATAGGCATTCCAGTACTCGTTCTTCTGTCGACCACTCCACGTCGCGTGAATCAAAAGGTTTCGGTCGTCACCCTCATAGATCACTACCAGCAGAGGACTCTCCGGGGTATCGAGAAACACGGCATGTCCGTCCTTCCAAAAGAGACGACCACTGATAAACACTTTTGTGTACTCGGGGAGAGAGGAAACCTGTTTCCACCGCATTCGCCGGTGGGATTCTTCGTGATATTGCTCCCATGACTCGGTGATCGGTGTAGTATCGAAGGAAAGCATGTGCACATATACTTTCTGTAGGTCCGCGAGTACCGTAACGGTCCCGTTGGTGAGCCAGATCTCCGTATCCCTTTGCATGGCCTGTAACCTGCCGAAGAAATGAAAATCCGCCCCGCCGCCGCCATCCTTATCCCTGAGCTCCCTCATCAAAGGGTAAGTCAAAGACGGCAGGGATGCCGCTTTCAGCAGGAGGGCACGGAACCGACGCCAGCTTCCGCGAATGTGAAACGCGCCGAGGCCTGGGAAAAAAAGAAAACAAAGCCCCGCTAATATGAGAATACTTCCAGTGTGATATATAAATTCCGGTTGCAAAACCATCGGATATACCTTACTCTGTTAAGACCATGGTCGATAGAATAGTTACCGGTCTTCTCAATACAAATACCTACCTCTTCTCCCGCTGGAAAAAAGGCTGTATCATCATCGATCCCGCCGGAAACGTGGAAGAGATCATCACCCATATCGAGATAAAGAACTTTCGTCCCCTGGCAATCATCTGCACCCACGGACATTTTGACCACATTGCCGGCATTAGTCAATTGAAGACCCACTATGAATCGGAAGGAATCGAGATCCCGATCTACATCCACACCGACGACAGCGGCTATCTTGGACCTTCGGGGTTTGAACAACACCTTCGGGATATCAAGAATCTTGGGGCCGAGTATCATTCTCTCTTTCACAGTTTTCTTGAAAACCTTCCGCAGTACGATTTTCTACTCAACGAGGGAGATACCATCCTTGATACGGACCTCACCGTCCTCCACACCCCTGGACATACCCCCGGAGGCATTAGTATTTTTTCCGAAAGTGATCTTATTCTTTTCTCAGGGGACACCCTTTTCTTTGAAGGGGTGGGACGAACGGACCTGCCCGGTGGCGACGGTGAAATACTTTTAAGGAGTATCAGGGAGAAGCTTTACGTACTCCCCGAAGATACGCGAGTCTTTCCAGGCCATGGCCCGTATACCACGATAGAACGTGAAAAAAACCACAACCCCTTTCTTCGGAGATGAGCCGCGGTGTGGCCATTTTCTTTTCGCTACGCGCTAATATTGAATATAAGACCGTTGAACTCACCCGTATGACGACCTGCCGGAATATTTTGAGTCAGAGAATGAAGGGTATCCGCGTTGTTCCGGACAAAGGCACCCATTTCCTTATCGGAAACAGTGGCTTTCGCCGCTTCGAGGGTCTTGATCATAGTGTCGATTCTATTCCGCTGCTCCTGGTTCCCACTGCTCTGTTTGATACTGACCAGTCGATCGATCAGGTTATCTATACCGTGAAGTCTGAAAAGCGAAATTCCCCTTCCGTCCGGAGAAGGAAAACCTGAAACGTGTTTGAAGTGGGCATAGATAGCCTGGTTCGGTTTGACGGGAAAAGAAATAGTCCCGCTACTGTACCTGGCCCTCATCAGGTGGGAGGGTGTCAAGTTTGGTTGTGAAAATCTTGCCGCAACCCGCATTTTTTCTTCCTTCATAATAAATTTCGGAAGAAAAAAAAAGAAAATAAGATTTTTATGATAAATTTTTAGAATAACCGCTGGGGAATCTTGATATTGTTCAGGTTTTCATGGGATGTTCCGCGGGAAGTCCATCCGTTCGGGATCAGCGATTACGCCGTTCTTCGCTGTTCTTGCATTCGATACACATAAGGGCATAGGGGATCGCTTCGAGTCGCTCCCTGGCAATCTTCTTCCCACATCGCATACAGACGCCGTATCGACCATTCCTGACTCTTGACACGGCCGAATCAATAAGTCGCAGTCTCTTGATCTCCTGTTCGTTCAGTGCCTCGAGGGTTTTTCGATCGATATCGTCAGCGGCAATATCCGCGAGATCCTTGGGGTCCATATCATCGATGAGAGCCTCGAAATCTTCACTCTCGGAAATAAGGGAACGTACTATCTCTTCCTTCATTTCGACTAACTTGGATTCCATCTGCATTGCAAACTCTCTGTCCATACCTCTCACCTCACCCCAATATATTAGCTTCTATGTGAGCATGTGAATATGACTTATTTGTATAAAAATGTCAACTAGTTGACAAATTGGGTCTATATATTTACTATCAATAAAAATACCTCAAGAAGGAGTTGCTGTGGCAAAAGAAGAGGCTATTGAAGTCGAGGGAATCGTGAGAGAATCCCTTCCCAATACAATGTTCAGGGTAGAACTGGACAACGGGCACCTAATCCTGGCCCATCTTTCAGGAAAAATGCGCAAACACTATATCAGAATCGTTCCGGGAGACAAGGTTCGAGTTGCGCTTTCACCTTACGACCTCACCAGAGGGCGCATTATCTATCGCGAGAGATAACCCTTCCTTTCAAATCCAGTCGGCGATTCTCATTTGAGAAGAACCCATGTTGCACCGCTGCCCCCCCATTTTTTCGGAGGTGTGCCGGTCTCTCCGGTGAGGGGGCATCTCTCCAGGTACAATGTCACCGCTCTTTTCAAAACCGGCGCGACCTTTGAATGATTCCCCTTTCCGTGGATGATCATTAGTTTTCGTAGCCCCTGTCGGTGAGAATCCCTGATGAAACGATCCATAATTCGAAGGGCCTCTTCGGTGGTCATTCCATGAAGATCGATTTCGGCATCGGGTCTCATCTCCCGGAGTTGATTGCGAGTATTTTTCGTTAAAGCTCCTTCCGTGTGCTCACCCTTGTCGTAGAAATCCCAGTACTTTTCCGACTCACGGATCCAATCGGGGGGAGAAGCTTTTTCCACGAGGCCATTACCCGACTTACCCTGTCTTAACTTTCGTTTCTCCCGGGTCGACTGATTCTCCCATGCATCCAGAATTTGCGCAAAATCCATCCTTCGCCTCTACTTTTCTCTTTTTGATTCCAATTCGGTCAGTTCGATTATACCGGGGATCATCTTGACATAGTCTTCCGCGACCCACCCCTTCTGACCGAGGGCGGTAGTGAGAAATAAATAGTCTTCCGACTTTCCCCTAATATGCAAGGTCTCTCCCTCCTTGAGGAGGAATGCGTTCTCACTATCGGAGCGGGGAATTTTCTTGACCTCAATCATCCCCTCATCCCCGGACACGGCAACAGCCGTATCATTCCTCTCTGAGATAATAGAGACGGCCATTCCAATACCTGCGATAAAACTTACCACAAGAAGTAGGGCGGCGCCAATAAAGTAGGCGTTTCTCCGGTAAAAAAGAAGGAAGATTCCCAGAAATCCCGAAATATTCACCCCCAGGGTGATAATAAACAGGAAAAAATCAGGGTGGAAGGGAAAGGGAAGATCCACCGTAGTGCTGATCTCATTCTGCTCCGCCAGGGCATCGAGGAAAGCACGGTACTCGTTGTTCACGGGTTGTTGCACCAGGGCGGTCCGGGTATACCACACAGCCTCGCCTGTCTTTTCCTGCCGGTACGCGCTGAGGGCGGCATTGTACCGGAGATCCGGATATTCCGGAAGCTCTTCGGCCAACTTTTCAAAAAGGTACTCAGCTTCCACATACTTCCCACTGTTGTACGCTTCCGTTGCTTTATCAAGTTGGCCCCCGAAGGTGTCCTTCGTCATTTCTCCCGCGGCAAATGAAAGAAAGAGCAATAGCACCACCGGAAGAAAGAATTTCCTTCGTTTCAAAAGGAGAAAAAGGAAAAACAGAACCGGTCCGGGCAGAAGCCACAAATATTCCGACCATGAGAGAAATCTACGACTGAGGTTCACCTGCTGAAGCTCTGTGGAACCCTCAAGCTCAAAGGGAAACTCTTCAGCCTCAGAATCATCATCTCCAATCACCCCGGGATCCGCGATCCCCATACGATATGATGCGCCGGGAAGGGTGTACACCCTTTCGGTGAGAGGCTGAATGGCGGAAAAACTGTTGACCCTAATTGTCTTGTTTCCGGCTTCCTCGGCGAGCAGGGTATATCTATACTCACGTATCCCCCTGTACCCGTCGGCAGTCGCGACAAAGTTGTTCCTTTCATCTTCCTCAACAAGGGAGAATCCTGGATTCTCTATGGAGGGAAACTGAAGGAAATTAAGATTTCCCGTACCCTCAACCCAAAGCGTCAAAAGAACACGTTCACCAACAACGATATCCCTTTTTTCTATTTCCGAAAAAAAACGAAAAGATCCCACGGCCCCACTGGCCTGTACGGCTTCCGGGAGAGCTTGCACCACCACATTCACCTGATCGCTGACCGCCCGGCCTTTTTCCCAGGTGAGCGCTGCCGCGGGGATTGTAATCCTTCCCGAAGAAGAGGGAGTAAAAATAAAACTACCGAGGGGAAGCTCATAGAGGGAAACCCCTCCCCTGGTGTACCTTCGGATATCTCCTACCCCCTCGGCCGGTTGAAAAAAGCCCTCCGCCGGCGGTGTAACTGACGGTTCATCGTACATCCGGATATCCCGTTCCTCCAAGGACTTGAGTATACACAGGACGTTCTGACCCACAAAGACGGTCTCGGGCCTGATCTCCCACTGCAAATCAAGGGGGATTACAAGTTCCCTGTTCCGATATACCCCCACTTCGAGGAGAAGGGCTTGTGTGGTGTACACACGATTGATATTCATGATCCTGTATGGACCTATCTCAAATCTTCCCGTCGCGTCACTCCG
>CAZJIN010000148.1:0-6704 GCA_964545955.1 uncultured Sediminispirochaeta sp. | reverse complement strand
AAATATTCTTCGAGTGGAACTGATAAAATACACGATTAATGTAATCTTCGAAAACTCTTCGGCCGGTGGGTGATGTAAACTCACCCTCATAAAAAAATTCAATATCGGGATACCTCTCGTATCTCGGAACATGCATGGATTCCCCGGTCGAATACTCGGTGTAGGGCAGGTAAAGCGGTATCATCCTGTCAAAAAGGGTCTTCAGATTCCCGCTGACAAAACCTTTTACAAGCCTCGCGAAAAAGACCGCCCTGTCCGCATTTATATAGTTGTGGTAGAAATCATCCAGATCGTTAAATACGCATCTTCCCGGTGTCTTCCACCAGCAGGTCCAACAGCCTGTACAGTTCTGTACATCCCGGCTGTTTAGGTCAAGGGTATACAGCTCCGGAGTTTTAATGCCTTCGCACTCTTTTATGACCACTGTTTTCATCCCAACCATCCTCCATAAAAAATAACCAGTTTAGTCCTCGGGCAATAAAGAACCTACCGGTTCTTCCGCGATAATCTCGGGAACCGTTCCGACGGTGCAGGGATACTCCGGGGCTTCCGTGTCGATCATTTTAATGTCCTTCCACTTGCCGCCGCTCATGGAGGCGGCGAGGTACTCTTCTCCCACTCGGGAGAGGAAAAACCGACCCACGAAGAGCATAAGCGTGTCGGAGAACTGGATCTTTTTCATACCTTAGCAAGTCTATAACTTTCTATGAAGCGATACAAGATGAGCTTAGCTTGACAGCGGTGGTGGGGTGGGATATTATCCCACCCGTGAACCACTTCATCCTTTTCATGTATATTGTACATCTCTCCTTCGGTGTCGCAGGTGTCGCCTCCATGGCCATGCTTCACTATCGAATACGCCATCGGACAAGCGGGCCGATGCTTTGGGCAATGAGCTGCCTTCTCGCTTCGGTCTTCCTCACCATGGTGCACTACTACTTTCTCTCGAACACCGCGACGATTCCCGGTTATGCCTCTATACAGTACGGATTGGGCATTGCGATTGCCCTCGCGTTGTACGGGGGGCTCTTTCTGCTCATGTTGCGCTCCCCCGGAGTGCCGAGATTAGCGGCTCTGCTCATGACGGCTTTCGTCATGGCGGTTCAGGTAGGTCGTGTACTGGTACTGCTCCTCGCTTCAGCGGAAGCGGCCGCCACGATTCGCGCCCCCGCAATCGCTCTCATTTCGGTCTACCTGTTCTTTCTCGGCTGGATGCTCTACCGCGCCTCCGCTCTCGAGACACACGAGCTCATGTCGCTCCTCTTGAGACGCCTCGCCCTGCTTACCCTCATCTTCGCCCCAGCCTCCACCCTTTTCTACATTATTTCCTATCGGTTCCCCGGCATCGAACGGCTTCATATCTCCCTCGACTACATCTACTTTTCCATCTGGAGCCTCATCGTCATCACCGTTTTTCTGCGGTATCTCTCAAATCCAACGGCTTTAATCGACGAGGGTAAGATCAGCGAGGCATTTATCTCCTCCTTTAAAATCACAAAAAGAGAAGCAGAAGTCATCGAGCTCATTAGTCTCGGCCTCGGGAACCAGGAGATCGCCGATCGAATGTACGTCTCCCTCACCACGGTTCGAACCCACATCTACAATATTTTCCAGAAAACAGGGGCCACGAGCCGTGTTCATCTTCTGCGGATCGCGAGTGGCTACCGGCAGTAGCAGGTAGCAGGTAGCAGGCTCCTTCTAGAAGCTCTCATACTTTCGTACGAAACAACAGAATCATACTCATTTCCGATTGTTGACCCAGCCTCTACAGTGCATATTGGCGCCAAGAACACACAATGGAGGAAAGAAAAATGAAACAGCGAATTGTATTGGTACTTATCGTAATGGTGAGCCTCGGAGGATCACTTGCGGCCCAGGAAGAGTACCGCTGGAATGCATCACTGGCGTTTGGCGGCTCATTAAGCGGCGGCGACGGCATGGGAGGCATCGGAGCCGAAATCATGCGGGAGTTCGGAGAGAATCTTGAGATCGGTTTTCGCGCGTATGCCCAGGCGGAGGTGTCCGAGCACTACGAAGATGCACAGGGAAGGGAATATCATATGTCTTCGGGTTACGGTACCCTTGTGATCAAGCCGAAACTCAAGCTTGGGACACGATGGGAAATCGGTTTTCCCCTCGAGAGCGGCAACGGAATGGTACAGTACCGCTACAGCGGGGAGTATCGGGAGGAGCTGCGCTGGACCGATGAGATCATCGATCAGGTGAATCACTCGGTCTACTCGGTCGGCCTAGAGCCGAAGTTCTTCTTCGGTGACCACGGCGCGGTCACCCTGGCGACGGGCTATCTCGTCACCGGCCCGATACGAACCGATTTAGCCGAGGAGAACGAGCTCAACGGCTTCTGGGGACGCCTCGGCTACTCCGTCGCTTTCTAAAGACCGTATTTCCGGGACCATGATTCGAGGGGCGGACAATGCAGTCCGCCCCCGGTGAAGCCCCCAGAGAAACCCCCTGTGAAGCCCCGTGGGAGAAGCCCCACTCAAAACTCAAGACAGAAGGAAAAAAGGATGAAAAACAGAATAACTTTACCTATCGTATCCGCCGTAATGGTCGCCCTGATGATACTCGTGCTCTTTCTCACCGTCAGCGGAAAGCTCTCGGGAGCCGGTGGAAGAGAGGGACAGGAAGGCTCGGCGGCCGAAGAAAAAACATACCCCCTCGCAGAGCTGCAAGAAGACTTCAACCGCGTACGCTCGGTGGTTGAGAGGAAGCACCCGATGTTTTTTGCAAATGAAGAGGATGTCGAGGCGATATTCGACCGCCAATTCGCCCTTCTCGAGGGGGGAATGGGGGCGCTCGATTTCTATCGTATTCTCAGCCCCGCGATGGCCGCACTCAACTGCGGGCACTCCAATGTGCTCCTCTCTCAAGCCTGCGAGCAGCACGTGAGAAGTGAAGTATCCCTGTTACCCCTCAAGGTCGCGGTCCTGCAGGATAGACTCTACGTAGTCGAGTCGAAGGGCGCGGATCACATTCCTCCCGGATCGGAAGTCGTGAGCATCAACGGATTAAGCTCCCCCGAGATGCTGGAGATATTCTACAACTCGGTTTCCTCCGACGGGGAAAACACAACACGAATACACAAGTCAATTGAACATCAGTTTCCCTTTCTTTACTACACCCTCATCGACGAAAGCGAAACCTTCGCCATACGCTATCGTGTGCCTGATACGTCTGCTGATACGAAGAATACTTCGGCGGATATTCCGGCGGAAATCAGAAGTAGCGCGCTGCAGGGTGTGAGATTCTCCAAACTGTGGGGAGAAAACCACAGTATCACCTCGATCAACGTGCTCCTCGATATGGAAAAAATAAAGAGCGACTACTCCGGAAAAATTATAGACGACTACGCAATCCTCTCAGTCGGATCCTTCATTCTGGAGAAGAGGAATTTTGCATCCTTCCTCGAAAACTTTTTTATCGAACTCGAAGAGAAGAATATAGAGAAGCTCGTGGTCGACCTGAGGGGAAACTGGGGAGGTACGCCGAAACCGGCGGCTCTGCTCCTCGCCTATCTCAGCTCAACGCCGGTGCGGTACCTGAACAGCGACGCGCCCTTCTATATGTTCAACTACAAGAAACTTCGAGAGCCGAAAAAACACGCCTTTGCAGGCACGGTCGACGTGCTTATGGACGGTAGTTGTTTTTCCACTACCGCTCACCTCATCTCCCTCTTGAAGTACCACGAAATAGCTACCCTTGTCGGTGAAGAATCGGGTGGTTCGGCCTCATGTACCGACGGCAAGAGAAGGATCGTTCTGCCGAACACCGGCCTCAGGGTCTACTACTCCACCCAGGTTTTTACCACCGCCGTAGGAGGCTTTACCCCGGGAAGGGGAATAGCGCCGGATCATAGTATCAGGCCCACTGTGAAGGACATTGCCACAGGAAAGTATGGAGTAATGGAATTTTAATCGACTCGCCGTGAATAACGCAGGGTACGCGTCGCATTCAGTACCGCGAGTATCGAAACACCCACGTCTGCTATCACCGCCTCCCACATCGTCGCGATGCCGATGGCGCCAAGGGTGAGAAAACCGACTTTTGCGAGCAAGGTGAACACAATGTTCTGCATGACCACCGACCGTGTGTGACGGGCGATACGAATGGCCGAGCCAATCCCACCCAGTTGATCATCCATGAGAACAACGTCGGCCGCTTCGATCGCGGCATCAGAACCGAGGCCACCCATGGCGAACCCGATATCAGCACGCATGAGAACAGGGGCGTCGTTAATCCCGTCTCCCACGAAGGCCAGTCGCTCTCCTTTGGGGAGCTGTGCTGAGAGCTCTTCCACCCTCGCAACTTTTTCTTCGGGCAGAAGCTCCGCGTACCACGTGTCGATTCCGACATCGTCGGCGACCTGACGCGCGACGGCATCATTGTCGCCGGTGAGCATCACCACCCGCTCCACTCCGGCGGCCCGCATGTCGGCTATTGCTTCGGCGGCTCCCTCTTTCACTTCGTCGGCTATGACCAGGTACCCGGCGTAGCTCCGGTCGGACATGACATAGACTACTGTTCCCTCGATTTCGAAATCGCCATGTTCAATGTTCTCACGGTGAAGGAGGCGTTCGCTGCCCGCCATGATCGTCCGATCTTCAACGCGAACAACAACACCGTAGCCTTTCTCTTCCCTCACTTCGGCGATAGCCTCCGGATCCAAATCTTTTCCATAGGCTTCCCCTATTGACCTTGCAATCGGATGGGTCGAATGGACCTCTGCGGTGGCCGCCAACCGAAGAACCTCCTCGGCGGCAAAGCCGTTTCGCGGCACCGTTTTGGTTACCCGAAAGACGCCCTTCGTCAGGGTACCGGTCTTGTCCAAAACTACGGTGGAGACCTCCTTAAGGGCGTCGATGTAGTTCGCTCCCTTAATGAGAATGCCCCTTCGGGATGCTCCCCCGATTCCACCGAAATAACCGAGGGGTACCGAAATAACCAGGGCACAGGGACAGGAGATTACGAGAACAACTAGAGCCCTGTACACCCATTCACTTAGCACAGCCCCGGGGATGAACAGGGGAGGAAGAAAGGCGATAGCCCCGGCAAGGCCTACCACGATCGGTGTATAGACTGCGGCAAACCTGGAAATGAACTTCTCCGTTGGGGCCTTGCGGGCAGCGGCATCTTCCACAAGCTCGAGGACGCGTGAGACCGACGATTCAGCAAACGGCTTTGTCACTCGGACCCGGAGGGTGCCCGAATCGTTCACGAAGCCTGAAAGTACGGTATCCCCGGTAGTCACCGAACGCGGGACGGACTCGCCGGTCAGCGCAGAAGTGTCCACCACCGATTCGCCTTGTATGATTTCTCCGTCGAGGGGAATGCGTTCCCCGGGCCGTACCTCGATCGTTGAGCCGATCTCCACCGATTGAGGAGCTACTTCGGTCGTACCGTCGGCGGAAACGATTCTCGCCAAGTCCGGACGCAGGTCCATCAGCTCGGAAATAGATCTACGTGATCGGTCGACGGCAAGGTCCTGCACGTACTCACCTACGGAATAGAAAAGCATAACCGCCACAGCCTCGGGGAGCTCATGAATGGCAATCGCCCCGAGGGTCGCCACGCTCATCAGAAACATTTCGTCAAAGACACGGCCCCGTCGAATGTTTTTCGCCGCGCTCAGCAGCACCGGTCCACCGACCAGTATGTACGCGACCAGAAAAACGAGATACTCGGCGATATGGAAGGGCGTGGCATGAAGCTCCTGGTTGAACACAATACCGACGCCTGTGAGCAGCATCGCCGGTACAATGAGTCCTACCCGTCGAAGGCCACCTTCCTCTTCACCGGACTCACCGCCATGATTGTCGGCGCACTGCGCGCAGTCGAGTCCCTCAATCTGATATTTCTTTATTTCCAGTTCGTCTACCATGGTTCAACTCCAGTCGATGTAGTGCTCGCGAGCCACTTGAATGAGGGTGAGCACATGCTCGTCATCGAGGGTGTAGAAAACTTGCCTGCCCTTACGTTGTGCCTTCACGAGCCGCATTGTCTTCAATAGGCGCAGATGATGCGAGACCGCCGGTAGCGTCATCTCGAGTATATAAGCAAGATCACAAACGCAGAGCTTCCTTTGCGAGAGCAGATAAAGTATTTTCGTGCGGGTCTCGTCTGCCAGGGCTCGAAACAGCTCCGAGAGCCCGGAGACCTTCATGAGCGCGCCGCGCAACTCCTGTTCACTGTCCTTGCACGTGATGCTGTGCTCACTGCATACATCACTGGTTTGCCCCTCAGTCAGGCTTTCTTTTTCCACCGTGTTCCCCTTTATAGAATATAACAATTAAGCAACTGTTTAATTATAATAGATAAAATCAGGATGGGTCAACGGGAACTACAAAGGTTTTTCACATTTCGATCAGCACCGTTCCGGTCTGTTTGAGAAAAAATATATATATGCTTCACACTTTATTCATATCTTCCTGTCATATTGATACACATACACAGGAGGAAATGAAATGAAGGAAATGAAAACTGGAATTAGAATGGGAATAGTTATACTATTAGTGATTCTGTCGGTTGCGCCGCTGTTTGCTCAAAGAAACAGTATGGGCGGAGATATCGAGGAGATACTGCAGGACATGGAAAGGGGTACTTTAAGCAGTGCCGAGGAAGCGGGCATCCTGCTGATGCGGGAAGAGGAGAAACTCGCGCGGGATGTGTATCTGACTCTGTACGAA
>CAZJIN010000147.1:0-6706 GCA_964545955.1 uncultured Sediminispirochaeta sp. | reverse complement strand
TAAAATCCTGCTTCCGTTCTTATTGGTGTTTTTTTTCATATACTACCTCACAATATTCGTACTTTATAATATAGTTTAAAATATACAAAAAAACAAAATTTTTTTCTTGATCTATTTACTTATTTTTAGTATCTGCAGCACCTGTCAGTAGCTTCCTTTTAAAGCGGCTTTTTAGCGCTCCAAGACGATCATCCCGGGATTAAGGAGAGAAAAAACTTCTAATGAAGCGATTGAAGTAGCGAATCAGCAACTCCTCCTGCTTTTCTGCCGTGAGGGAGAGCGGAATCGTCCCGTCGTCTTCAACTTCGGGTGATTCTGTCCCCCGTGTCTCCCCCTCCACAACTTCTCCCGTGTCCTGCCCCTCCGACAACTGGGCTTCCTGAGGTGTAGTCTCCGGTATAGCCCGCCCTTCCTGCTTCTCCGTGAGGTCCTCAGGGCTGAGAACGTCCTCCCGGGCAAGTCCAGGGCTGATATACTCCAGCTCCGCCTCGTGAAGCATGTCGAAGGCAAGAGTTCCTTCGGAAGATACCCCATCCGGGGAGAACCAGCCGCTGATTCTGAGGGTCTCTCTATTGCTGTTGAGTAGTATACTTCGACGTCCCTCCAAAAAATAAAGACCGTCTTCTCCCCTGCGGGTGACCCTTGCAGTCACAGATGTTTCGAGGGTGTAAGAACTCTCCTCCTCCAAATTAAACGACGAGGACCCGGAAGCTTCGGGAAGAAAGTCAAACAGACCTTCCCCTTTGCCCCCGCTAAAATTGAGTCGTCCTTCGGTTGAGTCGATATGTGATGAGGTGAGGGTGAGCCGGGTCGAGGGTGTCACAATAACACTGAGAGTGGTTCCCACTTTGAAACCACTCCCGTCTGAAATATATCCCCCAAAATCTGGGTTCCAAAGAGTTTCCCCCCCGGTAGAACTTACCGAAAAAAAGACAAAGAGCATCCACAGCGTGCCTGTTGCGATAGCTCTCTGTCTGAAAAACCCATTGGAAAGGATCATATTTACTTCTTCTTGTGCCGGTTCTTCCTCAGCTTCTTCTTGCGCTTGTGTGTGGCGACCTTATGCCGTTTTTTCTTTCTCCCGCAGGGCACAACAAAGCTCCTTATTGTTCATAATATTTCAGTCTACAACTGTATATCGCGATGTTTCCACGCGTTCTCGGATTATGCCTCTTTTATTCATGGACGTCAAGAGGGGGTGTTCAAGAAGGCTTGTATTACCCTCTGGATTGCCATTGGCGATAAATTTTGTCTTGAAACCGTCGGGTTATGGTTTTATAGTAATAGAAATGAAGAAGAAAAAAAATGAGATCCGGTTAAGTTCCAGCGACGATCGTACTAACCAGCTTCTTTCGGAACTGAACGCGGATACCGATAAGAACCTTGAAATCCGTTTCAACTACAATGAAGAATTTTTTATCAAGCTTCCCGAGACTGTGACAGTCCCCCATTTTCCCATACACCATGATATTGGCGAGACCACACCAGACGAAGATTACCGTCGAGATCTTTTTACCTTTCTTGAAAAAACAGTCCGAATGGTTCCGGAAATTTTCAGCGGACTTACCTATTTTTTCGATCCCGCGGACACGACAAGACCCGGTTTTTTTCACCTCTACCGCATGAAGGATCAGCTTTTTCTTTTTCTCCTGCGGGTTGATCTGAATTTTCGTACTCATTACGGTGAAATCATTGAGAAGGGGGGCAACGACTCCACCCACACCTATAACACTTCTTCCCTGTTTTTGGAAAACGACATTATTCCCCTTTCCTCCCTTGGGGAGGAGAATAAACGGGTCAAGTCGTTCTTTATCGAGCAACACCTCTCGGACACATGGATCGGTGAAAGCGGAAAGGGCTATTTCGTCCAGGGCATCTGGATTGACCAGGAACTCACGAGGTTCTTTTCAAGGCTTTTCATTCCCAGTGGAAAAAGGATATACCCCTACTTCCCCTTCCCCTGCAAATACCAGACAATATGTCATCCCGTGGCTGATTTTTCACCTCAGGGGCGCCGGAACCACCTAAAACTCCTGTATCAGGCGCGTTCTTTCCTCCTTCCCCATTTTGAAAAAATCCAGGAGATCCTTTCCAAAGATAATTTTAGCGAAGACCTCCCTTTTTTTCGTGAACTGAAGGCCCGGGTACCTGAACAATGGAATGATATCTGGGATCCCCTTAAGGTGAAGGTGTATCTTAATGACGAGGGTATGAAGGAATTTGAAGTTGAATTTAACCCGAAATAACATAGCGGGACTCAAGGTGACCGTCATGGGACTGGGGCTCCACGGTGGTGGAATAGCCTCCGTCCGGTTTTTTGCCGAACGGGGTGCCGATGTAACGGTCACCGACCTGCGGGATCGGGGTGTTCTCGCCCCCAGCATTTCCGCCCTGGGCAATCTACCCGTGAGGTACGTCCTGGGGCGCCATGATATGGATGATTTCACACGGGCGGACCTGGTGATCAAAAACCCCGCCGTTCGGCGTTCATCTCCCTACCTCGCGGCCGCGAAGAAGGTGGAAACGGACATATCCATCTTTCTCCGGATGAACCACCGTCCTGTCCTTGCCGTAACCGGCAGCAAGGGAAAATCCACCACCGTCAGCGCCCTCCACCATATTCTAAAAAACTCATACCCCGATGTCCTGCTCGGGGGAAACATCACGGTGTCGCCCCTCACCTTCGTCGAATCATGCGAGCAACCATCGGATAGTCCCGTGATCCTGGAACTTTCCTCCTGGCAACTTGCCGACCTGGTCCCCCCCGATATACTTCACGCAAATATATCATTGATCACCAACATTATGGCGGACCATCAGAACAGCTATGACAGTATGGACCAATATGTTGATGACAAACGAAGAATTCTGGCAGGACAGGACGCGGAGGATCGAGCCATTTTTTTTTACGACGACGGGTACGGGAGAAACCTCGCCGAATCCTCAAGGGGTGACCGTTTTTTCTACTCCGCGAATCCCCTGCCCCCCGGTGTGAAGGGGGCTTTTCTCACTGAAGCCGGCGGAGTCGCCCGGCTGAATAAGGTAAAGAAGGATGAAGTGACTATTCTTCCCCGGGAGATAAGTATGAGGGGAGAGCACAACCGTCTCAACCTGCTTATGGCCGGCCTGATCGCCCTCCTGTACGGGGTGGATGCCGGTAGTATTCGCCGGAGCATCTCGGGTTTTCGCGGAATCGAACACCGTTTTGAATTCGTCGATGAAATACATGGGATCAAATGGATCAACGATAGCGCCGCCACTATTCCCGAGGCGACCGCCGCGGCCCTGAAGAGTGTTGAAGGCCCGGTCCACCTGATCACCGGGGGGACCGACAAAAAGCTTTCCTTCGAAATCTTCGAGGCCTCCGTCCACATTCCCGTCTCCTACCATCTTCTCGAAGGAACCGCCACAGACCGCATGATTGAACTCCTTGGTCGGCACAAGCGCCGGTTCTCCGGACCCTACGACAACCTCCAGGATGCCGTACTTTCCCCCCGGACCGCGGCATCCCCCGGTGAAACGGTCCTCTTCTCCCCCGGAAGCACCTCCTTCGGGATGTTTCTCAACGAGTTTGACCGGGGTCGAAGGTTCAAGGAAATTGTCGCCACCCTGAAGGGGTGAGTTTGAAGGGGTGAATTTGACTGAGGATAAAATCCACGACAGGTACAGGGTCAACGCTTTTTCAGTTTTTTAAAGTAAAATGAACGAACCTGTTCGAGACTCCGAAACAGGGAATACCCCGGCTGCGACAGGGGCAGGTCCCAGGCCCCCGGACGGTGTACAATTCGACCTCCGAAGCCCGTCTTGAAGCGATAGAGTCCGTGCATCGGATGCCCCGGATCATCGGCTGGGGGGATTCCGAAGAGGTCGTAGGTCACACATCCCGCCGCGGAGGCGGTCTTCATGGCTTCCCACTGTACCGCGTAGGAGGCCATCATGTTTCTCTTCATGTTTGATGAGGCGCCATACATATAGGTAGCCGTATTCCCGTACACAGCAATAATCACTGAAGCCAGCAGATCACCTTCGTGGGTGGCTGAGATGATATGCAGCCCAGGACCTTCCTCACCCCGGGTCCCTCCTATTTCCAGGAGCTTCCGGTAGTATTCATAACTGTGTATCGCGATACGGTCCCGGTCCGAGGTTTCCCTGTAAAGCCGGTACCACCGCGGCAGGAAATCTAACTCCTCGTGGTGTACCTCAACCCCCCGACGCGCGGAGAGACGAATATTGTAACGGGTCTTGGTCTTCATCCTCTTGAGCAGTTCATCTTCGCTTCCCTCGAGGGACACCAGTACGGTGCTTGGAGCCTGTATATCCATAACCGCCTTTTTTAACTTCGACGCGAAGGGGTATTCCTCGGTTCCTTCCTCGAGGGTTATCGCCCGGGGAAAGTCACAACGGATACAGAGGGTCCTGCTGGGCAGAAAGTTTCGCAATTCCGAGAGGACTTCCCCCAGCTCATGGTTCTCCTCGAGGTCCGTCTCTTTCAGGGGATGCGGGAGGTAGGCCAACACAAAGCCGCCGGGCAGGTTTCGCTCAAGCATAAGAACCCCGACGCCTTGATAGAGAAAGGCGTGGGGCCGCCAGCCGAAATGGGATTTGAACTCCCCCCAGAAACTGCTTTGCAGGAGGTTGTTCCCAGGCGGGAGCTCGTGTAAATCAACGGGTGTCAAAAGCGACATGGGAGGTATTTAACCGACCTTTCCTTCCGCCACAGTGGAGGTGGTGACAAGCCGGCCGTTCACGGTCAGTGCTTTGTCGCCGACCATGACTTTGTTCCCCTTCACCGTGATGGGAATTTTGAAAAAATGATCTACTTTCAATTTTTTCGGCGGCACTTCGGGCGACTCGGTACCCTCAAGGGTCAGTTTTGTGCCCGGCTCAACATCATCGACAAAGAGGACCTCCACGGTTTCATGTTCCGTCGACCCTTCCGGTTCAGCCGCCAGCAGCATTCCCTGGCTTTTCACTCCCCGGAGTTTTGCGGGCTTCAGGTTGTAGACAATGATGATATTTTTTCCGAGTAAGTCTTCTTCACTGTAGAAGGGGACCAGGCCCGACACGATCTGCCGTGGCTCGGGGTCACCTGCATCGATGGTCTCAATGTAGAGCTTGTCCGCTTCAGGATGACGCTCTATTTCGGTGATCTTCGCGATTCTCAAATCCACCGATTGAGTAAACCGCTCTTCGATGCTCAGCTCCTCGATCTCTTCTTTTTTCTCCTGTTTTTCCTGTTCCATAGTACTGGGTTCCTTTTCCTTCTTAAGCCTCTCGGCCTCCTTGCGGTCGGCCTCCTGTCGATCCGCCTGAGATCCGGCAAACCTCTTCCTCAACTTCGCGATGTGATCATCCTCCAGCCTTTCGTAGAGGATCTCCGGTGAATCGATGGTGTACAATCCGGTAAAACTTCCGAGAACGCTCCAGTTTAAATCTTTTTGACCCAGGAAGCGCAGGATTCGTTCCGAGGTATTCGGCAGATACGGTTCCACCATGATCGCCAGGTCACGCACCAGATAAGCCAGTTGGGCGAGCAGGCGTTGCGTCCCTTCGGGATCGCTTTCACGGGTCTTCCAGGGCTCACCGGCCTGAAATTCCCGGTTCCCGTAGGAGGCCAGGGCAAAAATTTTTCGGAACCCCTCGCGCAGCTCTGCGTGCTCCATGTGCTCGGTAATCTCCCCTTCTCGGGTTCTCACCTCATCGATGAATCCACGGTCCAACTCGACATCCGCGAATTTTCCATCGAAAAATCGAACGAGGAAGGTCAGGGTGCGATTCACCAGGTTGGCCAGATTCCCGATGAGCTCACCGTTCACTTTTTCCTGAAAATCTCCCCAGGTAAAAAGGGCGTCCGCCTTTTCGGGACGGTTGTAAAAAATATAGAAGCGCCACACATCGGCGGGAATCCCCGTATCCTTCGCGTCGGTGCCGAAGACACCGATCCCTTTGCTCTTGGAAAATTTCCCACTCTCATAGTTCAGGTATTCCGTCGACGACATATGATGGAGCATTGTCCAGTTGTCTCCGCTGGCCAGCAGGGAAGAAGGAAAAATAACCGTGTGAAAGGGGATATTGTCCTTCCCTATAAACTGAAAGAGCTCCACCTCCTCCGGATTTTTCCACCACTTTTCCCATTGATCGGTGAGGTCTGCGGTGATCGAAATATACCCGATGGGCGCATCGAACCAGACATAGAAGACCTTGTTTTCAAAACCTTCCTTCGGGACGGGGATGCCCCACTTTAGATCCCGGGTGATGGCCCGTTCCTTCAGCCCGTCGCGGATCCAGCTTCTGGTCATCTGAATTGCGTTGCGCGCCCAGAAACCCTCCACCGAGGCCTTGTCCATCCACTTCTGGAGCTTCGGCAGAAGTGCAGGCAGGTTGATGTAGAGGTGCTTCGTCTCCCGAACCACCGGAGTCGCGCCGCAGGTCCCGCAGCGGGCTTCAATCAGATCCGTCGGGTCGAGGAGTTTACCACAGTTCTCACACTGATCTCCCCGCGCGCCCTCGTATCCGCAATGGGGACATGTTCCTTTCACATATCTGTCTGCCAGATATCTTTCGCATTTTTCACAGTAGAGCTGCTCTATGGTGGCCTCACTGATATAACCGTTGGCATCGACTTTTCGAAAAATATCCTGCACTATCTCGGTCTGCTCGGGCCTTGAAGTACGACCAAAGTGGTCGAAATTGATCCCGAACCACC
>CAZJIN010000146.1:0-6722 GCA_964545955.1 uncultured Sediminispirochaeta sp. | reverse complement strand
CCTCTTTTGCCTGCGGCCAATCACGATATTCTCTCCCTGTTATATTGTGAATCAGCCCTGCAACTTTTCCTACCAGCCACATGTTTACACTGTCATCCGAACATGCTTCATCACTTCCCAGACATATCGGTATACCGGCATCCTTTATTTTTCTAAATTGCATAATACCACTTCCCAAACGCAAATTACAAAGTGGATTGTGTGCGACTGAAGCGCCTGATTCAATTATGCGATGAATATCATCATCATCAACCCATATTGAGTGGATGAGCATGGATTGATCCGACAATACCCCAAGATCGGCCACATATTGAACAAGGGACTTGCCATACCTCTCCTGCCCCAGTACCCGTTGAAGCTTTGTCTCCAGCATATGAATATCGAGGGGAATATCATGTTTTTTGCTCAATTCGCTCAATTCATGGAAATAGCTTTCAGTTACTCGCTGTGGTGCGGAAACCGAACAACCTGCTCGAATTCTTTCACCCTCGAAGGTTTCATTCCAATTCTCAATGAGGTGCTTATAGTATCCCAACAACTCGCTTTCCGATGAGAGAGGAGCCTCTTCCATTTCCCTTCTCAGTTCGGGAGGAAGCAAATCATAAAGATAGGGATATTTTTCATATTCTACCACATTGCACTGATCGATAGTAGCTACTGCTCTAATTCCACTATCTGCGTACGATTGCATCAATCCGTCTATGGTTTCGGGGGTTGGATAGGGGACGTAGTACGCATCATCATGAACAGCCGTCACCCCTGTTTTGAGCATTTCCATTGTGCTGAGCATAGTACGCACATAAATATGACGAGGATCCGGCGGCGTATCTATGAGCGGGGGGACCTCGTAGAGCATGAATATTTCAAGGGGAAAACTATCCAGAACTCCTTTCATAAAATTCCCGGGTGAGTGGAGATGTCCGTTTACCAGACCGGGCATCGCCAGTTTTCCACGTGCGTCGATCACCCGTAGATCCTTCCTGTCTTCTTCTCCGGGGAGAACATTCCGACCGATTGAAGCGATCTTTGTACCCCTTATCAGTATGTCGCCTTCAGAATATTCGGTAAAATTGTCGTCCATGGTGAGAATACGTGCGTTTTTTATTAGTGTACTCATATCTTAACTCCCATTCTTCAGGTTTTCTCCAAACTCTTTTCTCACAACTTCTACAATAGCGCCTGTTGCCGCACCCATAATCCGTTCCCCCTTCTCCATGGTCGACAGGCTCGCCTTCCAGAATACTCCCGTATCTTTTTCTCTCAATGGCGGAGAAGGTAGCACATCATAGTCAGACGGTTGAGGAGGAACCCCATCCCTTATAAGGTGACTTCTGACTAGTTCCGGTTTTGCAGCCATCATCGCCGAAGTCTCCCAGAGTGAAGCATGTTCCACCTCCCAGCCCGGAAACTCCTTCCCGAATAGATAATCCTTCAGCTCCTGATCATATTTCACCGCCAACCCGTTAGGATTGTCAATTTTTATCACCTTTATTTTTGAAGAGCCCCTATATTCCTTTAAGGCCTCATCAACCCCCTCATAGACAAAGGGTATGTTTTCCAGGTGCCAGTCCAGAACGACAATATGCTTCCATCCCTGCTGGAAAAATCGAGAAAAGATATCCTTTACCACCGATAATAGGGTGGCGCCAGTAACCCCAATACTCCCCTGGAAATAAGGACCACCACCACTCCTGTGTAGAGATTTATACCCATAGTTCACAGGCGGAGCAATGATACCATCAACTTCCCCTGCCACTCTTCTGAGAACCTCCATTGGAAGGAAAATATCAACCCCCAGGGGCAGGTGATACCCGTGTTGCTCTATACTACCAACAGAAAAAAAAAGAATTTTTTCTTCTTCCACCGCAGCTTTTGTTTCCACCCACGTCATGCGCATAAGTTCATTGTACGGACTCAATTTCTTAACCTCTATTGCATTTTTACAGTATCTCTTGCATCAGACACAGCTTAACATCATATACAATTAATGTCAAGTTTTTGTATACATTTTATTAGATTATATTGCATCCATTTGTAACTATATTTTGTACTCATTTTTTACCCTATAGCTACGCACATTTTTACAGAGCACAGATTAACATGAGGAGTAGCCAAATTTAGATAAATTTTAAAATTGTATTGAAGGAAATTTGAGGTTTTTTCTTATAACAGCCGCACATCAAATGGTAAGAGCCTGATCGGTTTTTCCAAACCGTTTTTTTGGGGCTGCCGGCTTCTTTCGCCCCTGTCAGGACGTCCCCGACGAGGGCGCCCCCGTCGGGTTTGAAAATGCAGCTTCTAGAACGAGATGATCTCGTAGCCTTCAGCGACGTACCTGCTCATCGAAGGATGCCCGTTCAGTTCGTTGCAGAGGGGCAATGAAAGCTTCCGGGCGTCCTCAAGGGCTCCCATCTGTTTTGCACAGGCCTGACAGACGCAGTCGATCAGTCCCGAATCCCGAACCTTCGTAAACTTTTCCGAAACCATTTTGTACATCCCTGGATTCTTCTCCGCAAAATCCTCCAGCCCCGGTCCGCCGGACAACAACTTCACCAGCTTCGTCGCGCTCCCCTCGACCACCAGCACCACCTCGTGGCCCTTCTCCTTGAGGTCCAGCGCATGCAGCAGCACGTGAATAAAACACATCGGGTCTCCGTTGAAGGCAAACAGTGCAAATTTTCTCATATCATCCTCCGCCTACTTTGACTTTAACATACATATATGGACGGTTACACCCGCCCCGACCAGAAGAAGCAGGACCGTGACCCACCAGTTTTTTACCAGGTACATGGAAAAAAGGAGCCCCCCCCAGAGAAAGAGAATGGAACTGCGCTTGATAGATACCGGAACGCCGGCTCCGCTGCGGTAGTTCTCGATATAGCTGCCGAAAAACCTGCTCCTCCGCAGCCACCGGTTCATACGGGGACTTCCCCCCGCAAACAGACCCGCGGAAAGTAGCACGAAGGGGGTGGTAGGCAGCACGGGAACAAAAGCGCCTACTACCCCGAAACCCAGTGCCAATGAACCCGCAATAATTAAAAAAAACTTCTTCACGCCTCCGAGGCTACCCTGATTTTTCAAGGATGTCCATTGCCTGATTTTAAGACCGAGAAGGCGGGCTGAACAGGGTACTGAACCAGAGTGCGGCAAAGGCGTTCGATATGGGTTTTGTTACATCTGGACGTTCAGGCTTGGTGTACCCCTGTCTGTGCCGGTTTACCTCCCGCCTTATCTCCTCACTGCGCTGAAAAGCCAGTTGTTCAGTTTCATGGTAATTTTCAAACATTCTTTCCTCTCCTCATGATATAAATCACTGAGTATGCTCTACCTGATAACAAAACCCGTTGGGGACGTCATCATGATCAAGACATTTCCTCAATTCAGGAAAAAGATAACCCATTCACAAACCCTGAGGTATACGAATTTCGTCTGATTTTGCGCTCTTAATGGAGGAGAAGCTTGAACACATTAGTCCTATGTGTTATATGTGTACACATATAACACATACTAAAGGTGGGATATGAATATCACCCTTTCCGCGGATGCGGATCTCATCAGGAAAGCACGGGAGTATGCCAAGCGGCATCATTCAAGCCTTAACAGTCTCATACGCCATTACCTGGAGCAGATCACGAATGAAATGGACAAAGACAGGGTAGCGGCGGAGTTTGAAAGGCTCTGTACAGAATATGCCGGAGAATCTACCCCTGAATATCATTTCAACCGGGCGAAAGAATACGAGCGTAGATAGGGGCCCCCATGGCGAAGTTCTTTATTGATACCAATGTACTTATCTACGCCAATGACCGACGGGACCCGGGGAAACAGAAGAAGGCGATCCGTCTTCTCTCGCACCTTATGAAAACGGGAGAAGGGGTCATTTCCACCCAGGTCCTGCAGGAATACGCGAACGTCGCCCTGACCAAACTTGGACAGAGAGAGGAGGTTGTTCTGCGTCAACTCCATCTGCTGGAAAAGATGGAAGTGGTCAGGCAATCTACCTCAATGATTCGCAGGGCGGTGGAGATAAAAAAAATGTACCATATTAACTTCTGGGACGCCTTCATCGTCAGTAATGCGGAGTCGGCACAGTGCGATCTTATTTACTCCGAGGACCTGAATACCGGTCAGTTTTTTTCAGGTATACGGATAGAAAACCCCTTCACATAGCTGAGATTTTGTCGTACCCATCGCCTACCCACGCCCATCGCCTACCCATAAAAATAGAAATTTACAGATATCTGTATATGTGTTAATATATCTGTATGAAGACAACTCTTAATTTCCCGGATGATCTTCTCTCCCGGGCCAAAATAAGGGCCGCCATGGAGCACACAACCCTGACCGGATTGATAACGGAGGGTTTGAAGATGCGGCTGCAACGAGGCAAACCCGATCGAAAACTTCCCGTGTCAGTGGCGGAAGGCGGCCTGATAGAAGGATACACATGGGAACACATCGGACGGTGTGGTGAATCAAACGAGGCTTACAGGTGATTTTCTGGGATGTGAATCTATGGGTGTACGCATTCAGGAAGGACTGTCCCCTCCATGAGAAAGCCCGAAACCTTTTAATCCAGGGGATGGAGAATCGGGAGGGATTTCTCTTTTCACCGGTGATTGCCTCATCTTTTCTCAGACTGGTGACAAACAGGAAGATTTTTTCCGAACCTTCTCTGCCGGGAGAAGCCTGGGACTTTATCGATGTTCTCGAGATTCATGAGAACGCCCATTTTGTCGAATATGACCGGACTGCCTATGGTATTTTCAAACACCTGACTCTTGTGGCTGGGGCGGAGGGTAACCTGATACCCGACGCTTTTCTCGCGGCTCTTGCCATCCGACATGACTGCCGTTTTGTAACCACCGACCGGGGTTTTCAAAAATATCCCGGACTACAGGTAGAGCTGGTAGCATAAATCCAACATCGCACATCCCTGCGACATTGAGGCACACCAGCTATAACAATCAGTTATCTCAGCCTGTCATCACTTCCGGAGGGAATAGAGCTCTATCAAAAATACAGAAAACGGTCTTCAACACATACATACACTGGATCGTAGGGAATGGGTTAAGAAAATAACAAAACGGAAAACTACCTCATCGAGGTTCTTGAGGAAAGCGTGAAAAGCTATGGTTCCACGGTCTCCTGGAACAGTCTTGCAAAAAATTTATCCATAAAACACCACATTACCATATCAGATTATTACCATATTCTGCTGGATATGAACGTTCTGTATATCCAGGAAGCCCTGCGGGAGGACAATCTGACCGCAGCCCCGAAAGAACAGAAGAAAATCAGTTTCCGGGTCCCCCTTATCTCCCAAAGTCTCTCCTTGACAGATTTGAATACTTCTTTCTATCATTAAGAACAGGTATGGCGGGAAACCGCTCAAAGAGGATATAATAGACGGAATGAATCAGAAAGCAGTTCGGAAGACCCGGCAGGAGTATTTCCCCCAGTTGATCCTGTTGGAAACCTTCCATCACCGGAGTGGAAATCTTCGGCTCCAGGGCAATGGGCAACTATAATTTCGGTTCCGATATTGATCTTGTTCTCCAAGGCTCCAATCTTGATAAAAAATCCACTTTTGACGGAAGATGAATGAAATCATGAAACCTCACACTCTTTTCACCCTCTTCTATTTCTCCGGCAGCGGAAACACCGAGATCCTCGCGCGGACTCTCACCGACCGGCTCAGAGAACGGGGGCACACGGTGGGAGTTCTGAAGATTCCCGATTTTCTAAAAAAAAATACGCCGGATTCCGGGGAAAAACTCCGTCGTATCATCGAAGGCGAAGCGGGACAGGAAGAAAAAAGCCACATAGTCCTCCTCTACCCGGTCTACGCCTTCGACGCACCAACTATCGTCTACGACTTCCTCCGGAAGATACCGGACCTCACAGGAACGACTTCAGGTGCTGTTTCAGCCTCCATCATTTTCAGCCCCTGCGATCCCCACCGGATAAACAGCGCCGCCACTTTTAAAGTACGCGGGAAGCTTAAAAAAAAGGGCTACGCCGTACTTCGGGAAGATATGGTGGTCATGCCCTCGAACTTCATGATCGGATACCCTGAGGCTCTTGCGGTGCAGCTCATAAAGACCGCCGAGCAAAAACTATCTGAAATCTCCCGCCGGATAGCGGAAGGCTGCAATTCAAGGGTGGTCCCCCGGCCGATCGCCCGGTTCCTGCGGCTGATATTTAAAATTGAGCACCTTGGGGCAATGTTTTTCGGAAAAGATCTGAAGGCCGGACCCGTCTGCACCCTCTGCGGTCTCTGCGCGGCGGAATGCCCCCGTGAAAACATCCGGATCGAAAACGGCCGGGTCCGCTTCGGTTGGCGCTGCATCCTCTGCATGCGCTGCGTGTACCGATGTCCAGTGAAGGCGATCGCCCCGCGGATCCACCGCTTTATTCCGATCAAAGGCGGGTATCGACCCGAGGAAATTACCAGCTTGACCGCCGGGGAAGGTTTCGTAACGGAAGAGACGACGGGCTTCTACGCGCATTTCCGGGAGTATCTCTCCGGGGGGAGCCTGGAGCCGCCCCGGGGCGGCCGATGGCCCTTCAGGTCTCCTTCAACTCTTCCGCACGGGATTTCATAAAGCCGATATTCAAGCCCAGGATGGTGAAGGACATTACAAAGGCACCGATCACCACCGACCAGGGATGTCCGCCGATGGAGATATGGGCAAAGAGGGGGATATCCATGGTGAGCG